>JAEEKN010000396.1 GCA_016282435.1 Lachnospiraceae bacterium
ACGACCTCCGCCGTGACAGGGCGGCGCTCTAACCAACTGAGCCACTAGGCCGTAAACACAAAGTGGACCTTCGGGGACTCGAACCCAGGACCGACCGGTTATGAGCCGGTTGCTCTAACCAACTGAGCTAAAGGTCCAAAATGACTCCGACGGGAATCGAACCCGTGTTACCGCCGTGAAAGGGCGATGTCTTAACCGCTTGACCACGGAGCCATGTTAGATATATTGTCTTGCCGACAACAGAAAAGATTATATAACATGTTGGCGGCTTTGTCAACATATTTTTTTAGAATTGTAGAAATTTTTTACATTTTTTTGTCAATCATGCCAGAAACACCACGCAGATAGAGAAAACACCGTCCCTGCAGTCAGCAGATATGCTGCCTCCCATGCGCTCCACGAGTTCTTTGCTGATGGCCAGACCCAGTCCACTGCCTTTAGCGTTGGTTCTGGCTTTGTCTGCTTTGTAAAACCGGTCGAATATCTTCGTAGTATCTACTTCTGTTTCGGGGTTTAGTAATGCGTCAGAGCATTCAAATACAACCTGTGATTCTTCTTTTTTTAGGCTAACGCTCAAGTTCCTGCCATGTACCAGTGCATTTTTTATGATATTTTGTACTACTCTTCTGTAAGCTTCTTTGTTTGCCAGGATAACGATAGGTTCTTCCGGCAAGTTTATCACAGGCTCTTTACCTTTTCCGGCTATGTCATCATAAAACGAAACCAGTATGTCTGCGGTAAGTGCTGACACATCGAGTTCTGAGAGTTCTATTTCATAGTTTGCATCCTGGAGCTTTGCGTAAGTGAAAAGCTCATTCAGCATATCATTGAGGCTTTCTATCCTGTTTTTTATGACACTGAGATAATACTCTTTTTTCTCCTGATCGAGATCCTTCGATGCCAACAGCTGGAAATACCCGTCCAGTGAAGTAAGAGGCGTCCGGATATCATGTGAGAGATTTGTAATGGTCTCTCTAAGAGCAACATCCTGACGTGCATATTTTTTTTCGGTATTTTTGAGATTGTCATTTAGCAGAACTATCTGTTTCGTGAGTTCTTTTAATTCATGCGTTGATATATCCGTAGTCAGTATCATCTCGGTTTTATTACTGTTGATAAACTCAAGTTGGCGGCCAAGGTCTCTGACCTGCCGCCTGTAAATAATGTGTATGACCACTGATATTATGAGTAAGATTCCGAGTACTACGGATACTATCAACATATATCGTTTCCTTTCCTTATCTGACCTCTTTTTTCCTGGATACCGTCATGGCCAATATACCGAATATCAGTATATATATAAGTGACAATACCAGTACTATGGTAGGGTTATATGCGTCAGCTTTATATCCTTCCGCCAAATTCGGGAACAGCATATATTTTGCAATATCAAAACCTTCAAATATTCCGAAAGCATCTTGAACCGCGCCTACTAATGTCCGTGTCAGATTTTCAAATATATTGCCTGCAAAACATAGTGCAGCTATGACTCCCAATGCTCTGTTGCGTGTAAGTTCATGCATGAATACCAGTATGGTGATGATAGCCATGTTTGCAAGGAATGCAAGTACTGCATACCTGAATACTTCAAATCCTTCTCCGGCCGGGATAGGTACGTACTCCAGTTTAGGTGCACCGAATAAACTGAATATAAAGCCGAGAAGTACAGTAAGAACTGCGTGTTCCAGAAGATATATTATAGTCATAACCATACCGACCAGTATCTTGGATACCGCTAACATTCCCCTGTCAGATACAGCCGAAGCAGAATTTTTAATGAATCCTGCCCTTGTTTCCGATGTACAGAATATTATAAGTATAATTCCTACAAAAATCAATATCGATCCATCGGCAAGTTTTTCAGCCATGGATAACACACTGATTTTTGTCGTAATCTCCTGTACTTCTGAATTGTTCTGTTCTTTTTGTTCACTTTCTATTGATATTTCAATGTGTAAACCTTCTTCATTCTCCGCAGATTCATCCGTCTTATCAACCTTTGAAGCTGAAAAGAAAGAAAACAATGTTATGATCAGTACTATGAATATCGGAAACGAATAAAAAGCTTTGCTTCTGAACAACCTGAAAAGGTCTGTTCTTATAATCTTTATCATATCACTCACTTTCCTTTCCTACAAGCCTTAAATAATAATTTTCTACGGATTCCAGTTTTTTTACTATCTCGTACGTGGTAATCCCGTTTGCTGCCATAGACAATGTGATGTCTCCGGTCCTGTCAAACTGCTCGTATATTCTGATCCTGCCGTCTTCCAAGACTTTTACTCTTGTGATTCCGAGCTTCTCCAGTACATTTACTGCCGCTGATGAGTTGTCTGTCAAAAGTTCTACCCTTGATTCACATTTGGAGAAAAGTTCATCTGCCATGCTCTCTTCAAGCAGCGTTCCATTGTTTATGATTCCGTATTTTGTGGCTATCTTGGACAGTTCGTCCAGAATATGGCTTGAAATGATGAATGTTGTTCCGTTTTCACGGTTCAAATCTGTGATCATGTCCCTGATCTCTATGATTCCCTGGGGATCGAGCCCGTTTATGGGTTCATCCAGGATAACTATGTCAGGATTTCCTGCCAGCGCTATTCCGATACCAAGCCTCTGCTTCATTCCGAGTGAAAAGTTTTTTGCTTTCTTTTTTCCGGCGCTTTCAAGTCCTACAAGCTTCATAAGTCTCTTTGGTTCTTCTTTATCAGTGATTCCGATGAGCCTGCATTTTAATGTCAGATTCATAAGTGCGTCATATTCCTGATATATTCCTGGTGATTCTATAAGAAGCCCGCGTCTCGATGTTATGTTTCCAAGTTCTCTCTCTTTTTTCCCGAAAATGGAATAGCTGCCTGAGGTCTGTTGCGAAAGTCCGGTGATGATCTTCATAAGAGTGGTTTTTCCGGCTCCGTTACGACCTACAAGTCCGTATATTTCTCCCTGCGATATATGTATCGATACCCCGTCCAGGGCTTTCTTTTTTCCGTATACCTTTGTCAGGTTTTCCGTTTCTATAATGTATGCCATGTTTTTTCTCCTCTTTAGCTTAGATGACGTCTTTCTTTTTTGATGCTATCATACCTGTTATTACCATTATCACCAGGAATATTCCTGTTCTGAGCCACATACCCCACATAGGAAGGAATTCCCCGTTTTCATCCATAGCGTAATTTAACTGGCAGATGAGCATGTATTTGTCTATAAATTTTTCTGTGATAAGTGCTACAAGCTGTATGATGAGTCCCTCAAGCAGGTTGAAAATCAGCATGAACAATACCAGATATGAAGCTACTCCGCTTCTGAAAACTTCAAATATAGTATGTATGAATGCTATAACCGCGATTCCTACAAACATCCAAAGCAGGCAGTAAGAAATCTGAGACAACATATTATCGGCAAAAACAATCTTTTTATATTCTACATAGCCCATAACAATACTGAAAACAAAAGTGAATACCGAATATAATACAATTATGAGGGAGCTGACTGTAAATCTTACCAAAGGTATTATATATTTGTTCTTTATCAGTCCCGCGTAATTTTTAATATAACCTTTTTTGTATTCTTCATTTATCAGGAATACCGAGATAATTCCTGCACACAGAATAGCATACAGCATGGTGCTGTCATAATAATTTAGTATAGTCATAGAGCTTACGGAAGCTTCTCTCTCTCCTACCGATATCGCATCTATGATCGGGGTAATCAAAAGTATTAACGGATATATATATAAGCTTTTTTTCTTAAACAGCCTTTTTAATTCCATTCTTAGCAGATTTTTCATTTATTTTCTTCTTCCTTTCCATCGACCAGCTTAACATAATAATCTTCGAGTGATTCGTATTTCTTGGTGATCTCTATAGTAGCAATATTTTCTTTTGCCAAAGCGTTCGTTATATCACCTGTTCTGTCTATCTGTTCGAATATGTTTATCATACCGTTTTCGAGAACTTTATATTCCTTAAATCCCAGCTTATCAAGCACTGTGCATGCTTTCGGTACATCCGAAGGGACAAGTTCTATCTTTGATTTACATTTTTCGACGAGTTCTTTAGCTGTACTCTCTTCTATAAGTTTTCCGTAGTTTATGAATCCGTAGTGTGTGGCTATCTTCGAGAGTTCTCCGAGAATATGGCTCGATATGATGAATGTCGTTCCCTCATTATGTTTTTTCAGGATCATCTCTCTTACGCTTTTTATTCCCTGAGGATCAAAACCGTTTATCGGTTCATCCAGTATGACAAGTTCGGGATTCCCGACAAGTGCAAGTGCCAGCCCAAGTCGCTGCTTCATTCCGAATGAGTATTTTTTCGTGTGTACCTTGTGTACGTCCCCGAGCCCTACCAGATCCATGAGTCTGGCCGGTTCGTCTTTGTCTTTTAATCCTAAAGCTATGCATTTGAACCACAGGTTGTCTATTCCGCTTAGATCAGGAAGTAGCCCCGGATCTTCTATAAGAAGTCCTACTTTTTTGGCTTCGTTTCCAATCTCATTTTGTTTTTTCCCGAATAACGAATATGTTCCTTCTGTGGAGTTTGCCAGACCACCGACTATCTTCATGAGTGTGGTTTTTCCGGCTCCGTTACGTCCCACTAGTCCGTAGATAGCTCCTTTTTCGATATGTACGGAAACATTATCAAGTGCATTTTTCTTACCGTACCTTTTTGTCAGGTTTTCTGTTTCTAGAATGTACGACATCATATTCTCCTTTGTTCCTTTTCTGGTGAAATCTTCAATTATTGCTTCTTTGTTTCATTTCATAAACTAATGATACAATATGAATTTTAAAGAATCCTTTAGAAAGTATAAAGAAATCTTAAAGAAAAAAGATGTTTTTAAATGGATATAATAAAAAAGCTTATGAGAATCATTCATTTCTGAATCTCATAAGCTTTCGTTATTTCTTAAGTTTAAATCCAATTCCCCATACGGTCTCAATGTATTCTGTTTCGGAGTATTTCTTTATTTTCTTTCTGATGTTGCTTACATGAACATTTATAGTATTATCCTCTCCTAAATATACGTCATCCCATGCAAAATCATATATTGCCTGCTTAGAAAATGCCCTGTCGGGATTTTTCATTAAAAGTTCAAGTATCCTAAATTCATGTTTTGTAAGCTCTATCGGATTTTCATTGACCCTTACGCTGTAATCTTCCGGATTAAGCGATATTTCCTTGTAGCTCACCAGGTGTTCCAAATTTGCGGCTTCCGGTATTTTATCATCTGAATCTCCGTCGCCTGATTGCTTCATTTCTGCTGATGATGTTCCTCTTGTATCCGGGCTATATTTTCTCAAACAAACCTCTACCCTTACTTCCAGCTCCCTTATATCAAACGGCTTTGTGAGGTAATCATCGGCTCCGCTTCTAAGCAGGACAACTTTAGAATCTATCCCGTCCTTAGCCGAAACAATTATTACGGGTATATTCTTTAGGTTCTTGATCTCTTTTATGACTTCCTCGCCGGGTTTTCCCGGGAGCATAAGGTCAAGTATTACGAGATCTATATTTTCGGTTTTTGCTACCAGTATCCCTTCTGTTCCCGAAAAAGCCTGAAGACATTTAAAACCTTCATTCTCCATGGCTTCTTTTATCATATTGTTGATCATATCGTCGTCTTCGACAATGAGTATGGTGGAGTTCATAGTTTGAATTTTCCTTTTAGACGTATAGTTAAATTTCTTACAATAAGTAATTTTAGTCAATCCAAAGTATAAAGTCAAGAAGATAAAAGCTATCGAGGAAAAGAATATTTTAAAATAAATAAACTCCCCGAGTTGGGCTCGAACCAACAACCCTTCGGTTAACAGCCGAATGCTCTGCCATTGAGCTATCGAGGAAAATTCAAAATTCAACTCAACCACTACTAGGGAACTCGCCGCAACGCACTCCCATTGAGCTATCGAGGAATTTACAATAATATATAACAAAAGGCGAAATACAAATTTCGCTTTATGTTAACAGTATTAAATTTTCAAACTGAAATCATAAAGAACAAGAAAGACATTGCCTCCTGAACCTTCAGGTCAAGCCCTCGGCCTATTAGTAGCAGTCAGCTCCATGCGTTACCGCACTTCCACACCTGCCCTATCTACCTCGTAGTCTTCAAGGGGCCTTACTAACTTATGCTATGGGATATCTCATCTCGAGGGGGGCTTCACGCTTAGATGCCTTCAGCGTTTATCCCTTCCAAACTTGGCTACCCGGCCATGCCTTTGGTAAAACAACCGGTGCACCAGAGGTTCGTCCATCCCGGTCCTCTCGTACTAAGGACAGCTCCTCTCAAATATCCTACGCCCGCGCCGGCTAGGGACCGAACTGTCTCACGACGTTCTGAACCCAGCTCGCGTGCCTCTTTAAGTGGCGGACAGCCAAACCCTTGGGACCTACTCCAGCCCCAGGATGCGATGAGCCGACATCGAGGTGCTAAACCACTCCGTCGATGTGAACTCTTGGCAGTGATAAGCCTGTAATCCCCAGGGTAGCTTTTATCCGTTGAGCGATGGCCCTTCCATGCGGTACCACCGGATCACTAAGTCCGACTATCGTCCCTGCTCGGCCTGTCTGCCTCACATTCAAACTCCCTTTTGCCCTTACACTCTGCGCGTGGC
>JAEEKN010000397.1 GCA_016282435.1 Lachnospiraceae bacterium
CTTATGTATCACCGGCTTTTCGGTATGGGCAGGATCATCAGGGCTTTAGCACGGAAGGGCAGCATGAAATATCAGGATATTCTGGATAAGCTGAGAATGTAAGAAGTTAAAAAAATACGAGATAAAAGCACTAAGATTGATAGACTATAAAGTTGTGTTTCGAAGTTATAAGGAGATGGAGATAATGCTTTTTGGAAAGAGAAGCAGGGAACCCGAGATAAAGTTTGAACCCGATAAACAGTATGCCATTATCCGCAGTTCGATATGTACCGGGGAGAAAGTAGCCGGGTTCAAGAATAAGGAAGACGGACATTTTACGGAAGTAATGCTTATAAGGTCTTATGAGGATGAGCTTAGATTTAAGGAAATGTATAAGCTGGAAACTATTAAGACGGAATACTAATGGAGTCATACTTCATGAACAAGAATAGGTTCATAAATCAAGGGGCGGTTGATATCAGCCGCTCCATTTCTGTTATTGAAAAAGAAGCGGAGTTGTGATAGACTATCGGTATAGTTAGTAAATATCTGGAAAGATATAAGATACCGAGCAACTTACATGATGAAAAGGTTTTAAGATAAAAATATACGAATCTTGGAGAGCTATATGACAATAGGTGAAAGAGTTCTGGAACTGATACATGACAGGGGAATGACCCAAAAAGAGTTTTCAGAGATTACAGGAATACCTCAAAGCACAATGAGCAGCTGGAAAGGGAAAAAACAGAATCCCGGTATGGATAAGCTGCAGGTAATCTGTGATGTCCTGAAAATCGATCCGTATTATCTTGTTTCCGGAACTAAAGTTAATGAAGCTGTTAACGCTGATTATATTTTGGTATACCGGGACAATAAAGAAGAATACGATTTGATGGTTGAATATCGTAAGCTTAACGAAGATAATAAAAAGCGAATAGAAGGCTATATACAGGCTTTAATGGAAATGCAGTTAAAAGATTAATGATATTTTAAAAAACTTCTTGACAAAATATAGATATATGATATAATTCGATAAAGCGAAATATACGCTATAAAGATACAGGAGGAGTAAATATATGAAAATTCGTACGGATTTCGTTACAAATTCATCAAGTAGTTCATATGTAGTGGCAAGAAAAGGTGAGCTTACTGAAAAACAAAAGAATCTTATAATCGATTATGTGATTAAGGAATGTTTTAGAGAAAAACTTGAGATTTCTGTCGAAGAGATAGACACTTACCTGAAATTGATGGCTGAAGTAGAAAAATCAGGGGGGCGTTGTAAAGAAATGTATGAATGTAAGTCTTGCCCGGGTGCTAGGTTATGCGATATGAATTATAGAGATTACGAATTGAGATCGATAAGAGATGCTCTGGTGAAGGGGATGGATGTGTATACCGGAATTGTATCATTTGAATGCAATGAAGGAAATAATGCCAATATGATGGAAAAAGTATGGGATATATTGGAAAAAAATAATAATGGGAATTTCATAGGTATAGACACAGATTTAAGTTATTAAGGCATACGAAGCAACAGGGAGAGTTGTTAATGTTAAGATACAGGAAAGAGAAGGATTATATCTCGGTTTTCAATGAGAGTACAGGTTTGTATATTCGCAGAGGAATTGACAAGAATGGGATGGATACCGGTTTTGATCCGTTTATGTCTTCGTTCCCAGAACTGCTTGATGTAGGCATTATGGGACATTGCAGGAATGCCGTAGTCTGCCGGAATGCAGGAATAGAATGTTACCAGGGTGGAAATGATAACAAACAGCCTAATATGACTGTCGATGATTTTGCTGAAATAATTAGGCAATGTAGGGGCAAAACCTATCAAATAGCTTTGGGAGGTCATGGGGATCCTGATGAACATGATGATTTTGAGGAAATTCTGAAAATATGTAAAGAAAATGGTATAGTACCAAATTTTACAACATCTGGGTTTTCAATGACTTACGAAAAAGCTCAGTTATGTAAGAAATACTGCGGAGCAGTTGCAGTTAGTTGGCAGAGAGCTGAACATACATATAAGGCTTTGGAAACACTTCTTGCGACGGGTGTGAAGACCAATATTCATTATGTTATAAGTAATGGTTCTATTGATGAAGCGATTGAAAGGTTGGATAAAGATAGTTTTTATCATGGAATAAATGCCGTGGTGTTTCTGCTACACAAACCTATTGGCTGCGGAACGAAATCCAGTATGGTAAAAATAGGCGACAGCCGTATGGATGTTTTTATAAAAAGTGCCATAAGTAAGCAGCATCCATACAAGATCGGTTTTGACTCATGCACAATACCGGCTATTTTGAACAATGAAAGTGATATTGATTTGGATAGCATAGACACCTGTGAGGCTGCAAGGTGGTCAGCTTATATTTCTCCGGATATGAAGATGATGCCCTGTAGTTTTGATAATAGGAATATGAAATGGGCAGTGAGCCTTAGGGAATATAAGATTCAGGAGGCATGGAACAGCAAGCAGTTTGAAGACTTTAGAAATCATTTGAGAAAAGCATGTATGGGTTGCAAAGATAGGCAATCTTGTTTGGGAGGCTGCCCTATATGCCCGGAAATAGTTTTGTGTAAGAGAACAGAAAAAACACTATTGGTAAAAGAGGCGGCGCGCCCATGAGTAAAATAAGAGTATCAGCTTGAAGATACTGAAGTTGTTTTCAACAAGGTGGGCGATTCTAGGATAAACTATGTATCTGATAATAACTTTTTGGATTGGAACCGGTATACTGATATTATAACTTATGTAAAGTAACATTATAATATAACTGCATATTTAAGAAAAGTTAGATATACAGATGGAAAACATGTCTCAAGGGAAGAATGGCTGAAAATCAAGTCGTAGAGTTACAGTTAAAATAATATAATAATGTTCAAAAAGGGGGTGCGGACAAAATCCTGGACACTTTGACACCGTAAAAGACTATGGCGTCACGTTATTCCAAAGAGCAGGTTCATGCCGCACTCAGAGTGTGTGAAAGATTTTCTGTAAATTATATCTCCTAAGACAATTAGCGAGCTGGATAATGGTAAAATTCATTGTTCAGCTCGTTTTGACTATATATTATTTCA
>JAEEKN010000398.1 GCA_016282435.1 Lachnospiraceae bacterium
ACCTCTCGAAAATATCGACAAGATCACCATGTACGGCGAAGGCAATACTGCAAAACTCGTCGAGGATATCACAAAGAGTACTACCCAGATTACTACCGGTCTTACCGAAGGTCTCGGGTTTGACTTAAAGAGCGTACTTGCAGGAGCTCTTGGATCTAAAGTAATCTCAAACGTAGCAGAAACAAAGAAGGAAACAACAACAACGACAACTACTGCTGCAACAGATACTGAGGATTTTAAGGAATCATAAAAATGCAGGTTTAAGCTCACAGAATGAAATAAGATAATTACCAAAGTTTGAATATTGATACTCCCTAAAAAAGGCTCCGGTCCGATTTATTTGGTCCGGAGTCTTTTGATCTTCTGTTATAGTCAATGTCACCTCGAAAACGCCTCCTGTATCTTATGTTTTGTTATAATCATGTTGAAAAAGCTTTCGGAGTGCGGTATACTAATACTATAATTAATTTCATAGTATTGGGGGATGGGGATTATGCAGGAAAACAGACTGGCTGACGGAAAACAATTTAACTTTTGGGAGAAGGAAATTAATTACACACGGGAGCTGTACGTATCAAAAGATGATCCGGCAGCATCGGACGGCAATGACGGAAGCAGGACTATGCCGTTAAAGACGATACAGGCGGCAGCAAATATTGCGACACCGGGAACTCATATACTGATAGGTCCCGGCGTATACAGAGAAACAGTATCTCCGATGCGTGGCGGAGATGGACCGGAAAGCATGATATGTTATGAGGCTCAGGAGAAGGGAACCGTTATCATAAAAGCTTCAGAAGAAATACATGACTTTGAGAAAAGCGTAGGATGGAGGCTTTGGGGATACGGCAGTCCGAAACTAGATATCGACCCGAAGGTCTGGTGTCATCATTTGGATCCCGACATGTTCCGGGGATATAATCCTTTTTGTGCAGTAAATATACTGCACGACAGACTGTTTATAGAATATGATAAGACGGACATGACCCCGTATTTAAACAGAAGGGGTATGATATTCTGTGATGGACAGCCCTTAAAACAGGTCGCTTTATATAATCAGTTAAGTGCAAATGACGGAACATACTGGGTAGAGGCTAACGGTCAGACCATACATTTTCGCCTGAAAGGGGACGAAGATCCGAAAAATCATCAAATAGAGATTACCGTGCGTGAACAGTGCTTTTCACCAAAGATTCCCTTTTTATCATACATCAAGGTAAAAGGAATAACGTGCGCTCATGCGGCTATGGGAGCACCGGTACCGCAGAGAGGCGCAATATCGGCATTCCGCGGACATCACTGGGTCATCGAAGAATGTAATGTTGACTGGTCAAATACGGTTGGCATAGATGTAGGTAATGAATGCTGGCATCATGAATTCGATCATACGCAGATCGTCGGTCACAGCGTAATCAGAGGCTGTCACATAAAGGATGCCGGAGTATGCGGTATCGCCGGACTGTTTGCCACAAACATGCTGATAGAAGACAATGTGATCGAAGGCACGGGCTGGCAAAAAATGGAACTCTCTTGGGAGGCAGGAGGAATCAAACTGCATAACAGCGCGGACGGGATGATCCGCAGAAATATTTTTAAAACAACCTACCGAGCAGACCATCTATGGTTAGACTGCGGAAACATCAATAACCGTATAACACAGAATCTATTCCTGGATGGTATAGAACAGAGAGAAGCGATATTTATAGAATGTACCCGTGAGGGGATAAATTTGATAGATAACAACATCTTCTGGAATGTGGAAGGTAGGTTTGATCCTACAAAGATACCGAATGAACCCGGTTCATCAGGCTGGTATAAACTGGTTGAGAACGACCTAATAAACGGGTATGCTGTATACGGTGAGGGCACGGACAGACTTCAGATAGTAAATAACCTCATAGGAAAATGCCGAGCATATGCGTATTATGCAAAACCGGTACCTTTCAGGCTTTCTCCGGGTGACCGCGGTGGAACATCGCGTGATGCAAAAATGATAAACAATATGATCTATGACTGCGGAGTCGGTGCGATATGTTTCCCTACAAAGGACAATGCCGCAGAAGGAAATGCATACATAAAACAAGCAAAGGGCGGAGACCTTCGAATCATGTACCCGGCACCGGAAGTATGCCTGGATTTAAAATCATGGCAGGAATTCTACGGATTTGACCACAACGGGTCCGAGGGATGGTTCGACATCGAAATCGATACCGATAAACTAACGCTCACAGTCAAAAAGAACACTACAAAGCCTCCGAGTTTTGGACCGATAGCTCCCGGTCGTTATGCATACGAACCGGATGATATTAAGAAAGTAGCACCATATCCGGGAGTGCAGATAGACATAACCGGAAACGAGAGACATGGAGATGCTGTTATTCCGGGCCCTTTTGCAGAACTTGAGATTGGGAAACAATATTCTATAGATCCGAGGATATGTTATGAATGAATATTTGTCTAAATTATTATCACTTGAAAAAGATATAGAAAAGATTTCCAAAAAGCAGACAATCATGAAAAGTGTTGGTATATTGTTTGTTTTTGCGGTGTTCTTCTGCAGTTTCAATCCTGAATTGGCCATGAAGATAGCATTCGTTGTTTCGATAATCGCTATTATTGTTTTATTTGTTCTTGATTCAAACCTTGCCAACAAAAAACATTCTTTGGAAGTTGATATATATCTTTTGGAGTTGGATCAACTGAAAAAAGATAAAGATAAAAAACCTGATGAAACAGGCGTGATGAGTATGCCGGGGGACTGGATGGACAGTATTTCCAGACCTGAAGAAAAGGCCACACTACCGATTATTTACTATTTGGTGCTGATTGTTCTGGATGTAGTATTATTGATTCTTTAAGAATAAAGTATACCAGGTCAGGGGGCAGCGGCTCCGGAGATAAAACCATAAAGCGAGCAGTCGATATGCCACCGTCCACAAACCATGTGAACGAGGCGGAAAACGAT
>JAEEKN010000399.1 GCA_016282435.1 Lachnospiraceae bacterium
CAAAATCCGTTTTTTCATCAAAACTCTCCTTTCACATGACCGGCATGCCGGTTTATTTGCTGTAAATAAACAACGAAATAATTATATCACAGAATTCGGCAAATGTATACACAAAATGTATAAAAATTGACATATTTCTGCATTTTTTTCTGAAAATCGTTTTATGTTAAGCCCCTTCGCTATTCGTTAAAAAAAAAATAAAAATCCCGGATTTAATAAACCCGGGAAATCTGAAATTACAATAACTGTATACCTGCCTCACGCGCCTCTTTTACCATATCCTCGGGCCAGATGGAAGAATGAACCTCACCGATATGTGCTTTTCTTAAGAAATACATACACATTCTGGACTGTCCGATACCGCCGCCTATAGTATAGGGAAGTTCCTTGTTTAATATAGCCTTCTGGAAAGGAAGCTCCGCACGCTCCTCACATCCTGCTTTTTTCAGCTGGCTAGCGAGTGAATCCTCATCAACCCTGATACCCATGGATGAAAGTTCAAGAGCGGTATCTGTCACAGGGAAATATACCAGAATATCACCGTTCAGTTCCCAGTCATCGTAGTCGGGAGCACGTCCGTCGTGTCTCTCACCGCTCAGAAGCTCTTTACCGATCTGCATCACAAACACTGCCTTTTTCATCTTGCAGATATTGTTCTCGCGCTCCTTCGGAGTAGCCTCGGGCCACATGTTTTCAAGTTCCTGGGATGTCACAAAAGATATCTCCTCAGGAAGAATCTCCTCTATAAACGGATATTTATCTACTATATAATGCTCTGTATCCCTGAGAGCCTGGTAGATGCTTCTGACTACCGACTTTAAGGTCTCAACATTTCTCTCGTCCTTTAAGATCACTTTCTCCCAGTCCCACTGATCCACATACAGCGAATGGAAATTGTCAAGCTCCTCATCCCTGCGGATAGCAGTCATATCGGTGTACAAACCCTCGCCATATACGAAGCCGTACTCCTTAAGAGCCATTCTCTTCCACTTAGCCAGGGAATGAACTACCTCGACCTGCTCTTCGCCCAGATCCTTTATTCCAAATGTTACAGGACGCTCCACACCATTAAGATTATCATTCAGACCCGAAGAAGGTCTTACGAAAAGAGGAGCGCTGACTCTTGTTAAATTCAGCTGTTTAGCCAGCTGGCGCTCAAAATGATCCTTAATGTACTTAATAGCGTGCTCTGTCTCCTTGATGCTGAGAGCAGAAGCATAACCTTCAGGTTTAACCAGTGTTGCCATAACTTTTACCTGTATGCTAAAAGCATCCCTTTCTATATAAAAAATCAAAATTCATTATGCCACGTTTTCTAAAAAAAGTCAAGAAAAAAGCGTCATTAATATATGTTAATATATGTATTTGACAAGAACGATGCAAATTTTTATAATGTAACAAAGCAATGCAAAGCATCGTTTTGTTAACGAGGAAACGCAGAAGGCGTTTTCGAGGTGACTTTGACGCAAATCCGATAACGAAAGGACCTCGCTATGGCTGTATACAAACTGGATCCTAATAAAATATCATTTCCCCATCCTTCGCTGGCCGATCCAGACGGACTGCTCGCCATAGGCGGAGATTTGTCTGTAAACCGCCTTGTCTTGGCATACAATCACGGGATATTTCCGTGGTATGACGAAGGGCAGCCCATCATGTGGTGGTGTCCCAGAGAAAGGTTCATCATCCGCCCCTCAGAAATACATATATCTCATTCCATGAAAAAGTTCATGAAAAAGCATGATACCGGCATCATACTCAACAGGGATTTCGCAGATACCATGCATCGTTGCAGACTAAAGCGTGAGTTCAACGAAGGTACCTGGATCACCGATGATATGGAAGCCGCCTACCATCGTCTCCACAACGCAGGCTTCGCCACAAGTGTCGAAAGCTATATAGACGGCGAACTTGCCGGAGGCCTCTACGGAGTAGTCATCGGAAGATGTTTCTTCGGCGAGAGCATGTTTTCCGACAAAGAAAACGGCTCCAAGATCGCGCTGGTGAAACTCGCGCAATACCTGGAGACCCTGAATTTTCTCATGATTGACTGCCAGTTCCATACCGACCACTTGGAAAGCATGGGCGGCGTCCGGATCGGGTATGATGAATATAAAGCCATGATAGACCGGGGACTCGAACCGTGACTGACGAATTATTGTATCATCTCAACACTTTTTCGTCGGAAAAAATGTGTTGTTGTTACACTTTTTCGCTCGAAAACGTATTTTCAGTTCATTTTTTTAGGTCGTGGAATAATCTATCCCATTCTTCCGTGATCTTTTCCAGAGAGAAGTTTTCCATATGCTTCTTTGCATTCTCTCCCATTATCCTACGTTTTTCATCATCTTCTATCATGGAATCCAGTTTTCTTGCCAGATCTCTTAAGTCCCTGTTCTTTACAAGGTACCCGGTTTCATTGTCCTTTACCGTGACCGTAACTCCTGCCTTACACTGAAATGCAACAACAGGAAGGGAATACGACATAGCCTCAAGAAGTACCATTGGGAAACCTTCATTACGTGAAGACAGAACCAAAAATGCAGCTTTTTTATAGTATTCTGTTACATCCGCAACTTTTCCGACGAATTCAACATTCTTCAATCCCAGATTTTCAGCCTCTTTAATCAAATTTTCTTTTTGATCTCCATCTCCGATAAACTGAAGCTTCCAATCAGGATGTTTCTTTTCTACGGGACGCCAGCTTTTTAAAAGCATATCATATCCTTTTATCCAAACAAGCGCGCCTACCGCCAGCACCGTTTTTTCTTCAACAGTCTTTTTGTTTTCAATCTTTGTCACATCGTAAGGAGTTGGGTTATGCATTTTTTCTATCCTGCATCTCAACTTCATATTACTTTCATAATACCCCTTATCTTCCTCAGAAAGAACTACCAGGCATTCCGAAAACCTGCTTACCAAAAAACGGGCCACCTTACGAAGATTATGGTTTACAGGAAATTTTGTATAGAAATTAAAATGTTCCCAGGATATCCAATGCACATTCCTAAACATCATCTTCAATAAAATAGAATAGAAACCCAGTATAATATCTACGTCTACTAAAAAATCAGGTTTTTCCGTCTTCATAAGTTTTCGTAACTTGTTCAGATTTTGAAGAATATCTGTCTGTAGCCCTCTCGAGCCTATCCAGTGCACCTTGATTCTTTTTTCTAACGGGAAAAACACCGGTCCTCGTCCGGTAAGACTGAATATTACTACTTCATATCCTTTTGTGGCCAATCCGTTTGCTATGGTACACAATACCCTTTCAGTACCGCCGCTTCTACTTATATCGCCGCTAAAAAATACAACCTTCATATCTTCCCCCAAAAAAATAATATGTTTTATACCATGTTAATCATATCTCTATCTTTTAAAACGCACACAATTAAATCCCAGTTCTCAGCTTAACCGTGGGTTTTTGACTGCGTTTTTAGCATATATCGTTTCATAACCTTACATGATTTAATAATGTTTTCCTCTTCAAAAATCAGTTTATTTAACCTGTCACCTTTCACAGAAAGTGAAGCAACGCCCTCATAATGTCTAACAGAAATTGAAGGATCATATACAGTTTTTAGATTCTTCAGGTGAGCTCTGTAATTTAAAATATACTCTTCTTCATACATAAAGGTCCCGGGATACATGCCATCAGGATAAGCCTCCATATACTTCTTTGTTAAGACAAAGAAAGCCCCGCAAACAACAACACCTTCCTGGTATTCGGAAAAATTTTTATAATATTTTTTCCCTCTTCCCAGAACAGAAGTCAAAGCATCCTTCACATAACATATGGGATAATACAGCTTTAACTTACCGGTAAGCTTGATTGTTTTTAAGGTCTGCCTATAATGAGCTATCTTTTCATCAATCTCTTTTATAGTCAAATGCCTGTCCGCAAGCGGGCTTTGATGCACCTTGTTTCTGACACCGTAGATATCCGGTCCGAATATATCAAACCCTGTTCTTTCATAGATGTCAATCATTTTTTCAAAGAAATCGCGATCAGATATTTTTATATCATCATTCGACAACACAATAAAATCAGCATTATACTTATCATTTGCTATACGAATACCTGCATTATTTCCTTTCGCAAATCCAAGATTGGTATCCAAAAGCACTACATCAACCAAATCATCACATTTATAATGCTCTTTCAACACGTCCCCACTTCCATCAGGGGATTTGTTATCAACAAGAATTATGTGCATTTCATAATGGTCTGCCACCAGTTTTTTCAAGTTTTTCACATAGTTGATCGTCATTTTAGCATTGTTATAATGTAAGACTACAACACAAAGACTGTATTTTTTCATTATTTATTCCTTTTTTTATATCTTCTTTTAGTTATCTGCTCATCAATACTTAATTTTCGAAGCAACGCAATTCCCATTGTAAAAAGCAGATACAGACGAATGTTTACCAGAAGTGTTGAACCCCATATCACCCATTTCCAGCTTCTTGTTCTTATGCCCTTCGTGTATTTTTGGGATATAATATCCTTCATCAGTTTCCTGACTCCGGGAATTTCCATATATTTCTTTATTATATCTGCGGTTTCGCATATGCCTTTTCCGGCCTGAAGTTCTTGTTTCGCAAGGAAAAAACTTCCAAAAAATACATGAAAAGACGAGAGATCCGATATGTTATTTTTTACATTATTCTTTTTTAAGAATTTTTCAAAATCAAACGCAATAGAAGTCCATGCTGAGATAAAATCATCCCTATATTTTGACGTCAGTGAATTAATGTTTACACGATAGCAATACACACTACTGTCCAAAAACCAGTATTTAGGGTTGCATGCATACACTCGGGTATTAAAATCCTTGTCCTCAACAAAGGCATAATTTTTATATTCCAGATTATTCTTGATCAAAAAGCTTTTTCTATACAGTTTAAAACAGGCAAATGCCATATGTCCGTATTGGAAAAAAGCCCTAAACCGAAAATCCAGAGTCCCGGTATCTTCATGGTTTTTCAAGTGATGATTATTAATCCCACTTACATAATCAGTATCAAATCTTCGGTAGCATCCAACCACAACATCAGCATTATGTTTATCTGCTGCTTTTACCATCCTAGAGACCGCTTTAATTCCGTCCAGCTTATCGTCAGAGTCCACAAAAGTCATAAAATCACCGGTACAGGCTTTCATGCCAACATTTCTTGAAAAACCCGGACCTGAATTATCTTTATGAATAACCTTTATCCTTCTGTCTTTCAAAGCATATTCATCACATATCTGCGGACATTCATCAGGCGAACCGTCATCAACCAGAACGATTTCCAAGTTGTCATAGTCCTGGTTTAATATGCTTTCAAGGCATTCATCAATATATTTTTCTGCTTTATAAACAGGTACTATCACACTTACTTTAGGATTCATTATTATCTGCTCCTTTTTGTTTCCTTTTCAAGATTGTCCTGGCAAATGAAAATACCTTACGGAACTCCGCATTCTTAAAGTAAATTAAAAAGTAAAGAATTCCTGGAATTATTATACAAATAAGTCCTTTCAGGATCAACCCGGCCACATTTTCCCATTCGATAAATCTGCATCCAATGAATGTTATCGCACCAATAAGTATCGTAACCATCAGATATTCAAGTAACTTCAACAAATATCTCGCATGGCTGAAATTCTTAAAGTATTCTCTAAACAGGAAAGCAGATGCCCATACAGTTCTTATGAATCCCATTGTAATTATGGTTGAGATCATTACACCTTTTACACCTATCCTTCGAACAAGCAAAATATTCATCACGAGATTTAGTCCACCCTCAACAAAAGGCCGCACTTTATCATGTGTCCAAAGTCCTGCTGCCTCACGATAAGTCATAGTCACCGCATTAGATAGGATCATATACAAATAAATAGGAAAAACCGCCGCTGTTATATCATCAAACATCAGCTCCTCACCAACCCACAGTCTGACAAAAGGTTGTACAAGACATAAGAGGCATATCGAAACCCATCCCGTGATTAGACTGAATCCGAACTGGAAGAGTTTAAAATCTTCATAGTTTTTTTCAACGCTCTCGCAAACTATCGAATTACCAATGCTTGGTGTAACACTTGAAGTTATAATATACATAAAAAGCAGCAGTGCGTTCGTTATCACAAAATAATTATTGTACTGTCCAAGTATTGTGAGTCCCATGAAGCTCGAAATAACAACACTGTCAAAAGAACTACTTAGGACACTACATATCTTATTTATTGACAGGCCAATAACTTTTGAAAATAAAGATTTCTTTTCTTTTTTTGAAATCTTTCCTTCACATCTGTAAGCGGGATACATTCTTTTAGAAACATACCATATGGAAAAACCCTTGATAATCTGACAACATACCTGCACACAACAAAACAAATAGTAGTTTCCGGTAAGCAAAAGAACGCTTATCTTTGATAAATTCATGATTATTTCGATAACTATGGCTATTTTATTTCCAATATCGGTCCTTTGATTGGCATCAAATAAAGAAAGACGATAATAAAACAGAAAATATGGAATAGCACTATCCGCAAGACTTATAATAAACAGAATATAAAGATTAAGGTCCGGTGGTACATCACCCTCTATAATATTTGGCAAAACCGGAATACATGCTACTCCCCCAACGAGAACTATGCAGCCGATAATCATATATACTTTTCTGTACAACGAAAGTAATGCAGATACTTTAGCTATATCATTTTTCGCCACCGGTTCATACATGCTGAAAACAAGCGCAGATCCAAACCCAAGTTCCGTAACATTCAGGACCTGAAGTATTGAAGCAAAAAGCATATTGAGCCCAAGATACTCTACACCCAGAACTTTTATAATTATCGTATTTATTATAAACGGAAACATTATATTTATTACCCTGAAGACAGTGGCAACAATCATGTTTCTCATAGAATTTTTTACTCTTTCATTCATCACATGTAAAGCAATTAGATTGCTTCTCCCATTTATACTCTCTTTATAAAGCAATTTTGTATAAGTACAGTAACATTATAGTCATTGTCCCTCTCAAAAATCAAGTCTTTTTTGATAAAAACTATTGATTTATCCCCATGAATACAATATAATTACATAAAAATCATCAAGGAGTAATATAAAAAAAATGTCAAAAAATAATCAGACACAAAAAATCAGTGTCATTGTGCCCTGTTATAATGTTGAACTTTATGTCAAAAAATGTATCGAAAGTATTATCCGACAAACATACAAAAATCTCGAGATTATACTGGTAGATGACGGATCAACTGACTCGACCGGAGAAATATGTGATAACTATGCCAAAAAAGATCCAAGAATCACGGTAATACACAAAAAAAACGGAGGAGCCGCTAGCGCAAGGAACGCAGGATTGGATATAGCAACAGGCGACTATATCAACTTCATAGATTCCGACGATTGGATTACCACTCATACATATGAATATCTTGTTCATCTTCTCAAAAAATACAACGTAAGATCCTCTACGGCATGCTGCATCCGTGCTTATGATAACGATGGAAAGATAACAATCGGTCAAAAAAACACAGTTGAAGATAAGATCTACGATTCGAATGAAATGATGAAAAGGCTCCTCACAACAGGAGGCGGTCCGGTTAACACCCTTTTCTTCAGAGAAGATATCGGCAACCTTAGGTATATTGAAGGAGTAATAAATGAGGATGAACCTTTTTTACTCGAATTATATTCCAGGATTCCAAAACTTGTATTTGGCGGTCACCAGACCTATGTATACAGGAAACGCAGTGGCAGTGTCACAACTTCTTCTTTCTCCAAAAAAAATGTCGATTTCTACTATAATACGGCTAAAAATATCGAATTAGTAAAAAAAGTACGTCCTGAATTATTAGATTATGCTAAAGACCGACACTATACAGCTGCTATCTACTGTTATGCTAAGCTTTTCTTTAATCTCCGTGGTCCCGAAGGAGATAAATATAGAAAAGATATCCGTAAAGAACTGCACAGATCAAGATCAGAAATAGTACATAGCAAAAACCTCTCTATCACATTTAAGATTCTGGGATTTATATTCAGTTTCATATAAGAAAAAAGCCTTGAAACTTCAATTTCAAGGCTTTTCTTTATGTTATTATATCAGTCTCTCCGAAATAAATCCCTGGTATATACTTTTTCGCTTACATCATCCAATACATTCTCGTATCTGTTAGCTATTATACAGTCACACCTTTTCTTAAACTCATCAATATCATTTACTACCGCCGACCCAAAGAAAGAAGCACCGTCCTGAAGTGTGGGCTCATAGATGATAACAGTAGCACCTTTGGCTTTCAATCGTTTCATAACCCCCTGTATGGAACTTTGTCTAAAGTTATCACTGTTCGACTTCATGGTGAGTCTAAATACTCCGATAGTGACTTCTTTTTCCTTTTTCTCATCCCAAACGGCACTTGCTGTATAATATCCTGCTTTTTCAAGGACTCTCTCCGCTATATGATCCTTCCTCGTCCTGTTGCTCTCCACTATCGCATGGATCAGATTCTGCGGCACATTATCATAATTTGCCAGTAGCTGCTTTGTATCCTTTGGCAGACAATATCCACCGTATCCAAATGAAGGGTTGTTATAATGCGTTCCTATACGCGGATCTAGGCAGACACCTTCTATGATGTCCTTCGTATTCAATCCTTTCAGCTCAGCATACGTATCAAGTTCGTTAAAATAACTGACCCTGAGAGCCAGATATGTGTTTGCAAACAGCTTAACAGCTTCAGCCTCGGTAAATCCCATGAACAGGGTGTCAATATTTTCTTTTTCAGCTCCTTCGGTCAGTAATCCCGCAAATGTTTCAGCCTTGGCACGTGATGACTCATCACAGCCCACTATTATCCTCGAGGGATACAGATTATCATATAAAGCTTTTGATTCTCTCAAAAACTCAGGGCTAAACAGTATCTTATCCGTACCAAATTGTTTCCTGACCTTCTCTGTATACCCAACAGGTACTGTTGACTTAATGACCATATAGGCGTCGGAGTTATTTTCAAGAACCAGTTTTATCACTGATTCAACCGCAGAACAGTCAAAAAAATCTTTATGAGGATCATAGTTTGTAGGTGCTGCTATAATCACAAAATCTGCATCTTTGTATGCAGAAGCTCCATCCAGTGTCGCCTTCAGATTCAGACCCCTGCTCTCATGCTCATTTAAGAATCTTTCTATATATTCATCCTGTATAGGCGATTCCCACGCATTGATCTTATCCACCTTTTCAGGAACTATATCCACGGCTGTGACTTCATTCTTCTGTGACAACAAAACCGCTAACGACAGTCCTACATATCCTGTTCCCGCTACTGCAATTCTCATAAAACAACACCCCCCTGCAATAACCGTCAATGTCTATAATATTCTTTGTACCATTCACTGAACTTCCTAAGTCCTGTTCTGATATCTATCTCCGGCTTAAACCCATAGTCAGCTTCTAAAGCCTTCGAATCAGCATATGTGACCGGAACATCACCCGGCTGCATACCGACGAGTTCCCTATGTCCTTCAAAGTCATAATCCTCAGGAAGAACACCGGCTCTTACCAGCTCCTCCTGCAGGGTAGAGATATAATCAAGCAGGTTTTCCGGAGTACCCCCTCCTATGTTATATACCGCATACGGCGGAACGGGCAGTCCGTCATCACCGGTTCTTTTATCAGGTGCGCCCTGCATCACCCTGAAGACTCCTTCCACTATGTCGTCAACATAGGTGAAATCACGCTTCATATCTCCATAGTTAAAGATTTTTATCTTTTCACCGGCTGCCAGCTTCTTTGTAGCCGAAAAATAAAACATATCCGGACGTCCTGCGGGTCCGTAAACCGTAAAGAAGCGAAGTCCTGTAGAAGGAATATTGTAAAGCTTTGCATACGAATGCGCCAGGAGTTCATTGCTCTTTTTTGTGGCAGCATAGAGACTCACAGGGTTATCCACCTTGTCTTCCTCACTGAACGGAACCTTTTTATTCCCACCGTATACACTGCTCGAGCTCGCAAATACCAGATGCTGTACTCCCGCATACCCTGAGCCCGCCTTATCGTAAGAATGTCTGCAGGCTTCAAGAATATTGTAAAAACCGATGATATTGCTTTCGATATAAACATCGGGATGGTCAATAGAGTAGCGCACTCCCGCCTGAGCGGCAAGATTTACCACAACATCGAATTTATACGTATCAAACAGATTGTCAACCAAAGACTTGTCAGCTATGGTTCCCTTAACAAAAACATGTTTAACTTCGGAATTCCTTTCAGCTACCTTCTCTATCTGTTCCAAACGGTATTCCTTTAACCCCAGATCATAGTAATCATTCATATTGTCAAGACTCACTATAGTACCGGTACTCATCTCTTTAAGCAACCGCATGACCAGATTCGCACCTATAAATCCCGGAGATCCCGTCACAAGAATATTTTTATTATTCAGGTCAATCTTTGATTTCACGGTTTTCGCTACCTCTTTCGTCATTTTCCATCCTGTCCCTGTTTATACCTCTAACTTATAAAGTACCATATATCTGTTAATATGTCAAACATCAATAGCTTTGTAAAACAAAAAAGCTTTGAAACTACAATGTCTCAAAGCTTTCTTTAGTCTGCACCTTCAGGGGCTCGAACCCTGGACACCCTGATTAAGAGTAAAATGTGTTGCCACTACTCCAAGCCTTATTTTTACGTGTTTATTATAATTTTCGTGTTGCCTTTTTGTTGCCATCGTTGAAAATGCATGTACCCTTAACAATTGCGTTATGATAGCATATTTTCGCTACAATTTCAACCTTTATTTTCCAGATCCTTTATCCTATGGTTCGCAACATCCATTTTTTCTTCCAGTACCGGAACCCTCTTG
>JAEEKN010000400.1 GCA_016282435.1 Lachnospiraceae bacterium
CAATATGTTCTCATTCCTTGAAGGCTTCAATGACGGCATCATCACCAGTGATATACTGGGCTGCGCATTCGAACCCGAGCAACGTTTCGAGAATACCGACGGAACCGCCATCACCTTCGACAGGGATTACCTCGGTACCCACAGAGGCCTGACCACCATCCCCGGCCCCATAGTAGACGGCGGGACACTGATCAAGGTATATCCGGTGGAATAAGATAACATTAAAAACATGAGGTTTTACGACCTCATGTTTTTTTGTATTGGCATCTAATTTTTACCATTCCATAATTTACTTATTCTTTATTACGTTATAGTTGTAGAAACAAAAAATGTGTGGTAAAATATCCTTAAAAGTTGGTCAACAATACAAACAAAGGTAATATCTCTATGCCCGATCAAATATCGACGAGTAAAAGGAGTGTGAACATGGTCAAAGATACGATAAAAAAATCATTTCTCAAAAAAATACTAGCGTTTACCATTAAATTTACATTTTCACTTATGCTTTTTATAATATTTACCGGATCCTTTAAGCTTAAAGCTGATGATTCTATTGTGCTTTCATATTATTGTGAGGACGATGGAATCACATACACTTCTTTTATAGGGAGCGACGGAATCTGTTATCTTTATCTCCCGAAGGGAATTAAAATTTCAGGAATTATCTTGAAATCAAATAATAAAATTTCCCGTATTGAAGGAGCAACCCTTAAGAATGGGAAAACACTTAAAGTCAAAGAGACCTCGTTTTCGATTTATGATAAAAACGATGAATGTCTTAAGGTTTCTATATCAACCTCAGATTTAAACTCATGCAGTTTTTCGCTTCAAGACGTTACACTATGGGACATACAGGTAAACGAAAAGGGACTAAAATATGAAGGAAATACAGTATATTTATATTCAGGGAATACAAAACCCCAGTCTTTTGAGAATGTCGAAATAAAAGGAAGAGGAAACTATACATGGTCACTTCCTAAAAGATCCTATCAGTTTAAGCTGGATAAGAAGGCTGATATCTTCGAACTCTCTGAAGCCAAGAAGTGGATTCTGGTACCCAATTATACCGATTGTACATTGTGCAGGAATAAACTGGCAATAGATCTGGCGAAGTTGATGGAGATTCCATATGCTCTCGACACCGAAATGATAGATCTCTGGGTTGACGGTACATATGTTGGGAACTATATGCTTAGCGAAAAAGTCGAAGTAAATGAAAACAGAGTAAACTTAAAGAATAAATATGGCGTTCTCGCTGAACTTGACAATCTGTGGTACTGGAAAGAAGATAGTTTTGGGACCAGCGAGTTGAATGGCACTCATTTTGTACTTAAGGATTCCGTCGCAGATGATACCGACCAGGAAAATTCAAACGCGCTCCGGGGATTTGACATTTTTATGCAAAAGATTAACGCTTTTGAAAATGCACTTTATTCAGGGAAAGACTGGAGCGAGGTATCCTCATATATCGATGTTGATTCTTTTATAAAGATGTATTTCCTTCAGGAGTTAGCAGAAGACTCCGACGGGTGCCGTTCAAGTTTTTTCCTATATTCTGACGGTTCTAAAGATGTGATCCACCTGGGACCTGCATGGGACTACGATATAGCTTTCGGAAATTTTGAGTGTGAAGAACGCGGTGGTAATCCATCCCTGGATTACATCGGAAAAATCAGTACTTATTTAGGTTTGTCAAGCAATGTTTTCACCGAATTATTGAAATATCAGGAGTTCCGAGACCTGGCGGTATATTATTACTCTCATAGCTTTAAAAAGATATTCAGCAATATAGATGAAATGATAGAGGAATACTCTAAAAAATTATCATCATCTGCCAATATGAATCTTTCTTTATGGGACACGTTGGGTAAAACAGCAATAGATGATACCGGTAGTCATGTTAACGGGAACTCCTATCGTGAAGAGGTGAATTACCTAAAAAACTGGATATCTATCAGAGTGAACTATCTAGATCACAGGTATATTTCTGGATTCTCAAAAAATCTAGATATCCAGGATAAGAACTATTCCTCCAAAACACCGATAAAACTTTCTCTTAATGATGGTTCGCTGGTTACTCTGGTTTCGAATATTACTAAAAATGGATATATTTGTACATCTGAGTTAGAGATCGATTCAAAAGGAAATAAATCTGTCATCACGCAAGAAAAAGATAACTCCGGATCTTATATCGAGATGCAATATGATATAGATGAAAATAACAAGGCCATTCTGACAAGAGTCGAAACAGACAGATCCGATATAACCATTCCTTCAAAAATCAGCATCAACGGCACCAAGTTCACCGTAACCGGTATAGGGAACGAAGTTTTTGAAAAAGGAAATAAAATAAAAAACATCGCTATAGAAGGTAAAATAAAGATTGTAGAAAAAAACGCCTTCTCCAATCTAGGAAAAGGCGATACTATTGAAATCAATGCCAAAAGTAAAACATACAACAATATTGTTAAGAAAATCACTGATTCCGGAATCAGCAAGAAGGTAAAATTAGTACAAAAGAACGCTTAAATCCACGGTCCCATAGTCGACGACGATCCTCTATCACCAAATTTTACTTTTGACATCATTAACATGGTCTGTTATAATTTAGGAAATAGTTCAAATGTTATATTAATTATTTGATTGGAGATAATCTATGAGAATCTGCTTCCTTTGTCAAAACATAGGTGTTTGTGGAGGTATAGAAAAAATACTTTCTCTAAATTTAAAAGAGTTTACTAAATTGGGATATGAATGCTATGCTCTTGTCATCGAAAAAAAAGGAGAACTTTTTTTTGATTTTTCCGATTTTAAAAAGATTGAGTATTTGTATAAACCCGGAAATAAATTAGCTGTCATGCATAACAGGGTAGTAAAAATCAGAGAATTCCTTAAGAAAAATAAAATTGATATTTTGATCACTTCCGGAGGACATTTGAATTATTATGGTTGGCGCGGAAAAGGTGACTGCAAATGGATTGCATGCGAGCATGGAATGTTTTACTGTGATACCAGTCTATACATCAGGCTCTCAAAATATCTTGGAATTAAAAAAGCAGATAAATTAGTCGTTCTGACAAAGTTTGATAAAAAGTGTTTTGCTCATAAATGGAAGAAGCAGGCAAACAAGGTACATGTGATAGGTAATTATACGGAAACCTATTATAAAAAAACAGAAAGTGGGAATAAAACAGTTATTGCAGTCGGAAGGCTTGTCGATATAAAACAATTTGATCTGTTAATCAAAGCATGGTCATTATTGCAAAAAGATATACACGATTGGAAACTTATCATACTGGGTGAAGGACCGGAGAGAGAAAACCTAGAATCATTAATTCAAAACAAAAAAATTAAAAACGTTCTGTTGCCAGGAAGTAAAAGCAATGTTACGGATTATTACAAAGAAGCAGATATCTTTGCTATGACATCTTCAGCAGAAGGCTTTGGAATGGTTTTGCTAGAAGCTATGGCCCATTCATTACCGGTGGTCGGTTTTTTTTCCCATGGCGGAGTTGAAGAACTCGCTAACACCAATAACAGTATTTTGGTTGAACAGGGTGATGTGCAAGGTCTCGCTGATTCTTTGAGGCTATTAATAGATCATCCGGAACTGCGTGATAAAATGGGAAAGGCTTCATATAAAAGCAGTTTTAATTACACGCAGGATAAAATCATAAACAAATGGGTAACTTTATTTAACGAACTCTAAATTCATAAGGCGACGAACATGAACATTATCAGATTAATATCAACAAGAAAACATACAGGAAAGCTTAGATTTATTGGCAAGGCCATGTTTTAAGCATTCTTTACCCTATTCCGAGATTTAATCTTATCTATAGCAAAGGCCATTAGTACTGATAAAAGAATAACTAAAAACGGATGCATTAACGTAACCACTTGGTTTTCCTTTATACCTGTACTCTCTTCAATAAAGTTCAAAAATGAATTAACAAATATGTGGTCCAAATAAATCCATAATGATAGCCGTCTGCCTGTATATGATAAAGCATTTTTCAATACAATACCATCTCTCTTGTACGTAAAAGCAAACATAAATACCGCACAAGAAAGTATATATGTAGAAAAATGGAAATCCATATACTGGCCGCTAAAGATAAATTCAATCACCATAACAACCAGACCAACAACTAATATCAGAATGTTGACGCATAATGAAAGAGATTTCGTTATGCGTTCTTCATATCTTGAAAGCAGCATTCCTGTTAAAAGCATCGGTAATCCAAAAACCAACGCATTGCAGAATAAAAATGCCAATTCATCTATGTCATAAGTATTCTGTACAATATAGCGCCCAATTACAAGTACGCATACCAGTATGGCAATTAATATTATACATATCGGGTTGCTATAAATGATTTTAATTTTTCTCAGAAGCAAAATTAATAAATACGCCCATATAGCTGCATAAAGATACCAGAAAATACCATTAAACATACTTCCACAGAATAAGACTTTTATAGGGCGTTTTACTACCGGAAGAGTACTGACATAGTCAGAAATGCTTTGTTTTTCTACAACTAAAGCCAAAAAAGTACTCCATATACCATACAATAATTCTGCAATAAGTGTTTTTATCAACAGATCCTTGGTTTTTCTCAATATCCACTCATTACTTTTGGTTTCACAGTAATATCCGGTGATAATAAAAAACAACGGAACTGAAACACGACAGCCATAAATAACCGCTTCACCTATTTTCCCGGGGAGCGGACAATGAAGGCATATAACTATAATACAGGCTATCCCTTTTATATAATCAAATTTCCAGTTTCTTTCTGTTTTCATAATCCCTCAAATTGCTTTATTCATCTATATACAAAATTCCCAGAGTTCCCGGTCCACAGTGAGAAGATACTACACACCCAGTCCTGGTAACAAATATTTCTTTAAAATGATTCAGGCTTTCGAGTTCAGATATTACCTTGGCTATGAACTCATCAGAACAGCTGGAATGTGTAATAAATATTCTGTCCGGTTTTGCTTTTTTGAGGTCTTCCTCTAAGTCCTTGATGTAGTTCATGATAACCTTGTCTATGGTTCCTCTGTATTTTTTATCGGAGTGCATAGCCCCGTTCTCTACCACTATCCTGGGGTGGAGTTTCAATACAGACCCTAACATAGCAGCGAGTCCCGAACATCGACCTCCTCTATGCAGGAATACCAAAGTATCTACCACAAAGCTGGACTTTAGCTTCTTCCTGCGTTCCAGCATCTTCGCTTCTATCTCTCTTAAACCTTTTCCCTCCGCAGCCATCTCAGCTGCCTCTATCACCAGGTGTCCGATACCCGTCGTCAGATTCTCGGAGTCTATGACCGCTACCCTGTCAGTAGCATCCAGAGTCTCGGCAGCCAGTTTGCAAACATTGAAGCTCGCTGACATAGAAGACGATATGGTAAATACTACCAGTTCATCTCCCTGATCAAGATATTTTCTGAACTCTTCTATAACATCTTCTATCACCGGTGCAGAAGTCCTGGGAGTCAGTCCCATAGCGTTCGACCACTCATATATCTTTTCCGGAAATATGTTCTTCCCGTCCAGGTATTCTTCTTCGCCCAGATATACATGCAGCGGGATAATCTCTACATTATATCTCTCCACCAGTTCCGGTGATAAATCACATGTACTGTCTGACAGTATCTTGATCATCGTGTGCCTCCTCTATAAACAGTATTACCTTGTCCATACTTTTTATAGTGTATCAAATATAACAAATAAATGCAATCTTGATTTTTAAAAAGCTCTTACCAACTCATTTATTTCTTCTTCGTTCAGCACCTTACATTTTTTATCCTGAATAGCATATACCCTGTTGCAGGCACTGAGTACCGTAGGTCTGTGAGTAGTTACTATCAGAGTTCTCGGGTACTCATCCTTCATGATATTTTTAAGAACCCTTCGCTCTGTCGCCACATCAAGTGCGGATGTAGCCTCATCCAGAAGAAGCAATGGTGACTTTCTAAGAAGAGCTCTCGCTATAGACAGACGCTGTGCCTGACCTTCCGAGATACCGCCGCCGCGTTCTTTCAGTTCGCTGTTTATACCATCAGCCATCTTCTCTACGAAGTCCTTCGCACACGCCATATCGAGTGCGTTCCAGATTTCTTCATCTGTGGCATCAGGCTTAACAAAGCGCATGTTTTCGGCGATAGTACCCGAAAGCATGGTATTTCCTTGGGGGACATATGAGAAAAGCTGTCGTGCTGCAGCATTAAGCGGAATACTTTTTTCTTCCTTGCCATCCTCAGTTTTAAAGCTATTCTCACCATATAGTTCAGCTTCTCCGCCTTTTTTATTGATCAAAGCAAGGATTAAGCGCAGCATGGTAGTTTTTCCTTCACCGGATGGACCTACAAGTGCGATAGCTTCATGCGGGTTAGCTTCAATCGATGCCCCCTTAAAAACTTCATTTCCATTTTTATAAGAATAATTCACCTTGTCTAAACAAATAGATATACCTGTATCTAAATTTTGTTTAGCAAATTCTTTTACGTCAGAATCATTGCTGAAATCTTCTAAAGGCATTTCCACCAAATCCATAAGTCTTTGAGCTGATGTACTCATTTTTATTAACATTGGAAACAACGATATCATAGAATTAACAGCTGAAGAAAGTGTTCCCGACAAACTAATAAACAAGGTCATAGTACCATAAGTTATCACATTACTCCATACTCGGTATATTCCCCATCCATATGCTAAATAAGATACTAGCGTCGATAACAAAATATTAAAAATCGCTATCCAAATAGCAGCACGCTGGTACTTCATATTTATTAAAAAATATTCCTTTTGAAGAGTATGAAGTCTTTTTATATACTGAGGGACCAAGCTAAACGATTTAATGGTCTGAATATTCGAAAAAGTTTCTTGATTAAATCCGCTGATTTTTGATGTTATTTCCATCGTTTTTAAGCTGTTTTCTCTCATTTTTTTCATCATGTGTTTTGATAAAAAAATGCTAAGCGGCATTGTCAAAAATGTAATCGCAGCAAACGTCCAATCGTTCTGCAACATAACTATCAGTGCTACAACAAAACGGGAAGTAAATACAACAAAATTCGGGACAAAATTCAGTATTCCATTAGAAATTATTGCTACATCTGAATTCCATCTAGTTAAAATATCTCCTGTATGATATTCTGACAAAGATTCCCAATCAGTTATCATAATTTTATAGAAAATTTCCGCTTTTAAGTCCGATTCAACCGTAATTGAAATTTTTGAAGAAATATAATTTGATACCTGGTTAATTATGGTATTTCCAAGAGTCACTCCTATCATAAATGCAAATGTAGCTATCAAAGTCCCCACTTGGTGACCAGTAATGATATCTACCATATCACGAGTCGCAAATCCAGAAAAAAGAGAAAGAAAAGTCCCCATTAGTCCAAGAAGGGTATAGATAACTATCTTTTTCCAATATTTTTTTGCATAGGAATAAATCCATCTAAGATGGTTTAAAAAATTCGAAAGACTGCCTTCTGATATTTTTCTTTTTAAGGAGTTTTTTATTCCCATAAATATTTTCACCTAATTAAACCAAAATACTGTTCCTTACATAACTGTATACAGAAAACAAAGGCTTCAAATCATCTGAAATGAAGCCTTCACTATTTAACCCTATGTAATTAAATATAAAAATATTACCAATTATTATTAGGACTTAGTTCTTTACTACAATCAGTCGGCCAAGGCAATCCTAATTGTACATTTCCATGATCAGAATGCAATTGTAATTGAATTTGAACCGTATCTGTAGAAAACTCTGCATCTGCATAATTTTTTCTTCTTACAACATACGTATTTCCGCTTACAACAACTTTGCAAACAGCTGGATCCCCAGGCTCGATATAAACTCCTGTATCCATACCAAGTATAGTTCCCGTAAACTCACCTACACGCGAAATATGACCTGCTGAATGTTTAACATAGAGTGACCAATTCGAATAAAGCTTGGTATCCCATTTCTGATCCTCAACAACACGTATAGTCTCCCAACAATCAATCCCTGATCCACCACTACCTGTAGCATAAACGCCTTCTGCCAACTCTTCGTTATCAAAGATAACGGGACTCTCATAATTCTTCATAATTTTTCTCCTCTCATCAAAACCCAGCCATCAAGTGGCTCTCCTCTAGTTACCGGAACTATAACCAAATAACGTATCCAAATCTTTACCTGACTATGTTATCTTCTTACAGTTCTGATATAGTTAGCACTACTAACTATATCAAATAGTATACAAGATAATTTAATTTTTGTCAAGTAAAAAAATTAACAATTTGTTCATATTTTTTTCAAGATTTTTAAGGAGTTTTACCAAATCAGTTTTTAAAGAAGACCAGTTCAAATGAACTAGCCTTCAACAAATCAAGATTAAAAATTTAATGCTCCCTGCTCATTTACAATTAATTAACGTCTTAGCATTGAAAAATATTGGTGAAGTAACAACAACCGTAAAAGTTTTAGTGCTCGCTCGATCAAAGTGAGTATCACACTTTATACGGAGAACCGTTCCCGTGTCACCAGACTCAAGGCTTCCTCCATCCGAACAAGACTCATATTTTACAGTCGTATCAAAGCTAATTACCAATTCTACACTTTCAGTTGAAAGAGTACCATAATACGTAGCATCTATCGTAATATCCCACGTATCTAATGTGCCTTCTCTCCTCTGCCAATTTGTATGGCTAATAAAAGAGGATTCACTTGATCCGCCACTGTATGTAGCATAAACGCCTTCTGCCAACTCTTCGTTATCAAGGATAACGGGACTTTCATAATTCTTCATAATTTTCTCCTCTCTTCTAAACAGCCGTCGTACGGCTCTCCGTGAATGATAAGGAGCTGTAACCAAATAACGTATCCAAATCTTTACCTGACTAAGTTATCTTCTTACAGTTCCGAAACAGTTAGCACTACTAACTATATCACACAGTATACATGGTAAACCGATTTTTGTCAAGTAAAAATTTTTAGCAAATAATTCATTATTTTTCAAAAATTTTCATACGTTTTACTAAATCAGCTCTCTTGCCGGCGCTTTCAAACAATTCCTTTGCAGACACCGAACGCACCTTCCTGTTATTTACCAGGAACTTTACAAGAGTTATCACCCACAGGACAGGCCAGAAGATAAACACTTTTCCGAGACTTGGAAAGTTCAGATGCATCTGGTGATGGAACTCTCTCACATAGTCGGTAAATCCGCTTCCCCTGAGAGCTACCATTCTGGTTCTGGAATCTCCGAACTCACCAGCATCCTTTAGTTCTTCCATGAATGCCGCGGTATCGGCTTCTATTTCCTCCCTGGTCTTATCCTCGTCAAAAGGCTTCATCCACAGAACATTTTTCCTCTCGAGTCCCAGATACTTTATACAAACTCTGGTTATCATGTTAGAAAAACCCTTTACACCGCACTCCTCCACCAGACTCATATACTTTTCGCAATCTTCCTCACTCAAACCCCTATTCCAAAGTGTCACCCAGTCACATAAGAGCTTTATGCCAAAACCTGCTCTCAAGAAATGCTGTAACATATGCAGCAGCAGTTCAAATGCATGGACTGCATCCGGAAGCACAGGAAGGTCAACTCCCATGATGTTTTTTCTCACAGCGTTTCCTGCGCTCTCTTTCACCAGCTTCTCCATCCTGGCATTTACCACACTGTTATCAAATGGGATGGCCATCATTGTATGTACTTCTATTTCAAGTCCTTTTTTATCGAATACACCTACATGATGTACGGAAGCCTGTTTTTTTTCACGCTTGAATCCCATCTTCTCAATCTCGGTTACCGCCCTCTCTATATCTGAAGGGTTAGCAAGTATAAGATCTATATCCCGGGATTTTCTTAGGTCCGGCACAGGATAGTCCACTGCCGCAGACATTCCTTTCATGATAGAATATGGGATTCCGGCTCCGGTAAAAAGCTTATCTATCCAGCTTTCCAGATTCAGGAGTTTATAATTTGTACTGCATATAGTTCTGGAGTAGCTCTCTATTACCTTTCTCGCTCCATCCGGAACTTCAGGGATGAGGCGGATCACATCATACATCAGACTTGCCACACTGATTCGTTTGGCAGTATGTGCTATTTCACCCCATTCGTTAGCTTTTATATCTCCCGTAAATACATCAAGTTCTTTTTTTATTTCTTCATCTGTCTTGCCGCCCGCATTAAGAGAAACCTTAAGGAGCGCCAAGATTGCGTTGAAACTATCCATAACCTCAGCCTCTTTTATTCTGTCAGATTCTCTTACTTTTCTGCTTCAGCTGTTTCTTTCTTTTCCGCTTCTTCTGCGTCTTCTTTCTCACGATCCCTTTTCAAGCCTTCTATCGCCTCGACAAATTCCGGATCTCTTTCCATTTCATCCGCATAGGTCTCAGGCCAGATAGGGTATTTGTATTCATCCGGAGAAACCATTACCGCAGGATCCATAGCTGCAAGTTCATACAGATTTCGAGGGTTCTGAACCAGATAATAACATACTACATCATCATCCTCATAATACCGATGAAGCTCATTAGGGTACATCGCGTTAAACTTCTGACACCATACATATGCTTTTGAATTCAGAAGAACTCTTTTCCACAAGGTATTATAAACCGTATGTG
>JAEEKN010000401.1 GCA_016282435.1 Lachnospiraceae bacterium
ACGCTTGATAGATGATACTGTCTTATCCGAATTTGTAACTGCCTGACGCTTTGCTGCATCACCGACAAGTCTCTCACCGTTCTTTGCAAAACCAACTACTGAAGGAGTAGTTCTCTGACCTTCGGTGTTTGTAACTACGGTAGGCTTTCCACCTTCCATAACGGCTACACATGAATTTGTAGTTCCTAAATCGATACCAATAATCTTGCTCATATTATCCTCCTTTTGCCCTATAGGCAATCCTTAGTTTACTTTTTTTACTCTTTGTTACTCCGATTCCTGTCTGCACTAGTTGGCAACCTTTACCATGCTGTGACGTATTACCGAATCTTTGTACATATAGCCCTTTTGTAACTCTTGTGATACTGTATTTTCACCGAACTCTTCATTTTCTTCATGCATTACCGCATTGTGGAGATTCGGATCGAATTCTTTTCCTAATGCTTCTATCTGTTTTACTCCGGCACCTTCAAGGCTGGTCATCAGTTGTTTGTATATCTTCTCCATACCCTGGCCGACGCCTGATGCTCTGTCCTCTTCGCTAAGAGCCGCAAGCCCCAACTCGAAACTATCGATAGCGGGAAGGATCTTCTCTATGATGCTCTTCGCACCTATCTCAAACATCTGGGACTTCTCTTTTTCGGTACGCTTTCTGAAATTATCAAACTCTGCGAGGTTCCTGATAAGGCGGTCATTAAGTTCTGCGATCTTCGCATCCTTCTTGTCTCCCTCGCCCTTCGGTGCCGAACCGTCTCCGGGAGATAACTCACCATCCTGTGCTTCTGTGTTCTCTTCGGTGTTTTCGGCATCCTCTACAGTGCCTTCAACCTTATCGGCTTCCTCTGCTGCCTGCTCTGCCTTCTCGGTCTCATCCTTTACTTCTTCGGCAGTGTCTTCGGCTTTCGCTTTTTCAGCATCTGCTTCAGCTTTCTTCTTGGCAGCCTCTAAAGATTCCTTCAAAAGCTTTTCTTTTATATCAGCCATCTCATGCTCCTTATTACCTTTAAATTTTCTGTTTTTCTTGCTCATCTCATGCCTCCCGGTCAATCATGGGTACGTTTCTTTTTTACATCCGTGCTACGGTTTCTTATTCTTAAATATATCATCAAGCTGTCCCATCATATTCTGAAGGGTTCCGACCACTCTCTCATAATCCATACGCTTCGGTCCTATGATACCGACCTTGCCGTATATACCTTCTTCTATCTCGTATGTAGCGGTGACAACGGAACAGTCCTTCATGGAGTCCACTTTGTTCTCATCTCCGATGTAAACCTGTATGCCGCGCTTCTCATCGGGTTGTATGTCACTGTTCTCTACAAACTGTGTAAGTTCTTCCTTGTTCTCGAGAGTAGATAAGATGTCCCTCGCCTTATTCATATCGGAAAGCTCAGGGTACTTCAGTATATTCGTAGCTCCGCTCGTATATACCCTGATGTCTCCCTCTTCCTGAATGGCTGTAGCTATGGCATCAAGTATCTCCGATACCAGATCCTGATAAGCTCCCACCTGACTCTTCAGCTTCTGGACCAGTCCGATGTTTATCTCTTCTATGTCAAGTCCCTGAAGGAACGTGTTGAGTGCCAGATTGAGTTTTAACACATCCTCTTTTACGAGAGCCACATCCGATTTGAACATCCTGTTCTTTACGATGTTCCCTTCCAGTACGATAACTGCCAGCACCTGGTATTCATCCACATCTGTGAGCTGAAGGAACTTTATCTTCCTGCTCCTGTACTTCGGAGTGGTAACCATCGTAGCATAGTTCGTATTTGCTGCCAGCATCTTCGCTACCTGCTGAAGCAGGTTCTCCATCCTGTCGGCCTTCTCAATGAGGTCATCACGCATATTGTTGACTTCGTCGACCTTCTCCTGCATCAGGGTATCTACATATAATCTGTAACCCTTGTCCGTAGGAATTCGTCCTGCCGATGTATGAGGCTGAACTATATATCCGAGTTCCTCGAGATCCGCCATCTCATTCCTGATGGTGGCTGAGCTCAGGTTCAGGTCGGTATACTTCGATATGGTTCTCGATCCGACCGGCTCACCGGTTTCAAGATAGTTCTTAATAACTGCCTGAAGTATCTTTAGTTTTCTGTCATCAAGATCCATATCATCAGCCCTCTCTTCCGGTTTATTAGCACTCAACTTTATAGAGTGCTAACATCTTCTTGCTATAATGTATCACTTAATTTTCTCTTTGTCAACACTTTTTTTATTTTTTTCGCACAAATAAAACATCCCATCCCCGGCTAACCCGAAGATGGGATAAAATAACCTTATTCTATTTTCTGACCAGGTTCTGAAGCCAGATTCCTTTTTTAACAAGAATAAATCCTATGATACACTTTATGACATCTATCATCTGAATGCAGAAGAACATCATGAGAACTTCCATTCCTGTATATCTGCTGATGATAAATGCTACGGGGATACTGATGCCCCAGAGGAATACACTGTCAAACAGGAAGGTCACAAAGGTCTTGCCTCCGGTACGTAGTGTAAAATACGATGCGTGCATGAACGCATACAGAGGCATGCACACCGCACTGATCCTGATAAAGCCGCACGCGAGCTCCTTTACCGTATCTTCCGAATTGTAAAACTCCGGAAATACAGGGGACAGCAGGAACAGTATTGCTCCCATCAGTACGCTCGATCCCACCGAGAATGCTATAAGCCTCGTATCTGTTTCCCGGGCTTCCTTCAGTTCTCCGGCTCCCAGCAGCTGTCCTACCATGATGGCTACTGCGCTTCCCATCGCGATAAATACTACATTGAACAGGTTATTAAATGTGGAAGCGATATTGAGTCCCGCTACCGCATCGAGACCACGTCTCGAATAACACTGGTTCAGGACAGCCATGCCTGCCGACCAGAGAAGCTCGTTTGCCATCAGGGGCAAACCCTTCACGGTAATCTTCTTCGCCAGGTCCGACGGAATCTTCAAAGTTTTATAAAGTCCTACGGCAAACTTCATCTTCCCCGTATGTCTGTGCGTCCAGATGACCACTATCGCGGACTGGACAAATCTCGAGATCACTGTAGCTATGGCAGCTCCGGTAACTCCGAGTTCCGGGAATCCCAGCTTTCCGAATATCAGTACATAATTCAGGCACAGGTTTACCGCTACCGCTGCCAGACCTGCCAGCATGGGAACCCTGGTCTGTCCGCATTCCCTAAGCGTACTCGCATATGCTTCCTCTATCGCAAAAGGAACCAGTCCGAACAACATCACCAGCATATAGTCCTTGCCGTATTTTAGAACCATATCTGCCGACTGGGCTGTCTCCACTTCTTCGCTGAGATACAAAGTCATGAGGCTTTCACCTGCCGTGATAAATACCAGGATACCGATACCTACCAAAGCAAGAGAGATGTAGATTTTGTATCTTAAGGAATGTCTCACGCCCTCATGATTGCCGCTTCCGAAGAACTGTGCTCCGTATATACCGGGACCCGCCAGTGCTCCGAACAGTCCCAGATACAAGACAAACATCAGCTGGTTCACGATGGCCACGCCCGACATCTTCTCGGTCCCTACCTGCCCTATCATGATATTGTCCAGAAGGTTTACGAAGTTTGAGATTCCGTTCTGTATCATGATGGGAACTGCGACTTTCAGCACCCTGCCGTAAAACTTTTTATCTCCTATAAATTTATTTGGCTTCATATAATAATACTTCCTGTCATTGTATATATTTGACGATTGAGTACCAAATATAACACAAAGACAGGAAGTTGTCAATCTAATTCACTCATCATAAAAAAAGACTCTATCAGAATCGAAAAAAAGCATTATCCCCCATCAAACAGGAAAATGCTGTCTTTCTTATCAGTGGCGTTCATCAGTATTTGTATAGCATTCGCAGAATCTTCCTGAGAAGGCCGGTGGTTCGTTTCCTATATATAAATGTGAAATGTCGCCGAAAGAGGAGACTCTGAAATATGCCTTACCCTCACGACGTTCTTCGGTATAAACGGTTGTGACAGATGTAGGTGCGGCGATAAAGCCGTGCCAAAACGGCATCACCGGGATGTGGAGCAGATAGCTGAGCAACACTGATTCCAGCCCGAAATGACAGAAGAACACTATGGTGTCGTTGTTGGGTTTTTCAGCCTTAAAATATCTCCCGTTTCTTACATATCCCAGTTCTGTCAGCAGCTTCTCAAATCCTTTATAAACCTTTTTGACTTCTGCTTCTACGTCCGCTTCTTTAAAGACAGGATGGCCGGTCCATTTATCAAAGTCGTAGAATTCGTCCACTGCCGTCCAGTCATCTGGCATCCAGTCCCAGCAAATGGACTCCGTATCAGGTTTATCCGGCCTTTTTATATGTGTCGGGAATTCCATCAGCCAGTCATAGGTAATGGGGGTGGGATATTTTATGCCTTCTTTATCCATCTTGTCGAGGCATGCCTGCATGGTAGCTCTGGCACGTCCGAGCGGAGATACGTATATCCTGTCGATTTTCATCTTCGATACTCTGTCAGCCAGGAGCTCTGCTTCTCTTCTTCCCTTCTCTGTCAAAGAATCGTTTACGTAATCCGGATCGCCATGGCGAATTATTACCAATTTCATATTGATGTTTCTCCTCTTCCTACTTTATAATTTCTTTTAGTTTACTATTCATGTAATTGTTAGTACGATTCTTCTTGTCACATAGTAGACGTGACAATTAGAACCGTCCCCATTGTCACATGAAGTCACATAGTACAGTGTTGTTCAGGTCTAGACCTGCTTCTGTGCATCTGATCCGGTCTCCAACCTCTTCCAACAGTCCGTCTGCCATGTGTTCTTTTATAATGTTTTCATATACTTCGTATATATCAGTTCCAAACCGAGATTTAAATTCTGATTTTGATATTCCTGCACACATCCTCAGTCCCAAGATACAGAATTCAGACATCTGTGCATCTCTGTTCAATGTTTCCTCGATATCCCTTACTCCTGATTTAGTCTCCATATCGTTTTGCAAAACTTCACAAGATATTACTTCTTTCAGATCATCACACCCTCCTGCTTTTCCAATGGATGTATTAATCTCTACATTATCTAAGTAAGCCGAAATATATCTGTCGATATCATCTGTATTCTTTATACGAAGCATGCTTCTCTCATTATCCTCTGAACCTATTGCTTTATCCAATGAAGCAGTTTCACACTCTAAAGCCCCATATATTCCGAGATAACTCTGTTCCGAAAGATATGATGCCGCACCGAGTCCTACGCCTATATATTCCTCCCCCGTCCAGTATCCGATATTGTGCCGGCACTCGTATCCCGATTTTGCGTAGTTTGAAATTTCGTATCTCTCATAGCCGTTTTCTTTTAATATTTTCTTTGTCAGATGGTATATCTCTCGCTCCGTATCTTCATCGGGTAGATTAAGGCTCTCCGGCGATTTTTCATAATCTGCATACAGCGGAGTTCCTTCTTCGAGTATCAGGCTGTAGGCCGAAATGTGCCGAGGTTCCAGAGCTATAACTTTCTCCAGGGTATCCTTCCAGTTCTCCACGGTCTGACCGGGTACTGCGGATATCAGGTCTATGTTTATGTTCTCAAAACCGCTTTCTTTAGCCAGTCCATAACTATCTAAAAACTCTCCATAGGTATGTATCCTTCCAAGTCTCCTAAGTATCCCGTTATCTGCCGACTGCAGTCCTATGCTCAGACGGTTTACGCCATACTTCTTATATAATAGAAGTTTTTCTTTTGTGAGGGTCCCGGGATTACATTCGATAGTGAACTCTTTGAACGTTCCCGATACTGTCAGTTTCAGGATACTTTTCAGCAGCTTCTCCATCTGTTCCGTATCCAGAACTGACGGAGTACCTCCTCCTATGAAACATGTATCCACTGTTTCTGATGATTTTTGTATCTGTGTTTTCAACCGGCTTTCTTCATCCAAGGTAAGTACATCCGGGTTCAGGTTTAGTGAAGCAGTCCTCTTCATGCCACTTTCTATCACGTCTATCTCCCGGCACAGGGCGTCAACGTATTTACACAAAAGGCTGCGGTGCTTTTCGTCAGCCCCGCAGCCATATCCGGGGAATGACAGGAAATCGCAGTAGTTGCATTTCTTTATACAAAAAGGTATATGCACATACAGTTCCATAATTCTCCGTCCTATTCGTTATTCATTCCTCTCATCCGCTTTGGAATAATCGACAAATGATATATTCAGGTCTACATTGCCCGTGATTCCGGGGATGCTTCCGGTCTCTGAATACTGGAGCATCTGGAAGTTGTAGGGATATGTAATGTCCTTCGAATATACCGCATACCAGATATCATAGTTCGTGAGCCTCTCCAGATCAACGCCTGTTATGAGGTACTTGGTATTAGCGTAGATCATAGGTGTATATCCTTCTTCGGCTATCCTGTCACAGAATGTAACGCACATATCAGTACGCTCCGAATATCCCAGTTTGTTGGCTCTGGCGTCATATGTAGCCACACGTTCGGTATCAAATATTACAGGATATGTGACATTGTATTTTGAGATGACGCCCAGTACGTAATTTGCTTCTTCTTCAGCTTCTTCTTTTGTAATGGCCTGCGAGAAGAAGTATACGCCTGTTTTTATTCCTGCTTCGGCGGCTCCCATCATGTTTGCTTCGAAGTACGGATCCATCTCCAAGGTTCCTTCGTTCATGCCCCTGTATCCGAGACGTACTATGGCAAATTCCACTCCGGCTTCCGCTACCTTTTTCCAGTCGATGACTCCCTGGTACTTTGATACATCTATACCTCTGACAGATGCCTTCTGTCCGTTCTCATCCGTATAGAACCAGTTGTTTGAGTCTTCGGTGTTCAGCCTCTCCCAGTCATAGGTACACTCAGGGATTTTATCGTTTATAGCGATGTAAAAACGTTCCGAATTGTATCCCATGATAGTGATGTATCTCTCGGGAATGGACTCTGCAGGGATGATGATGCCCATATTTTCAGGGTCTTCTACTCCGGGCTGTACATAGGCTC
>JAEEKN010000402.1 GCA_016282435.1 Lachnospiraceae bacterium
ATCCGGTTTTGCTTCCACATACTCCGAATCAAGGAGTCTCGCCACCAGATGCTTATGATTGTACGGAACATTATTTGACAGATAAAAAGTATAATCCAGCAGATCGCATCCCTTTGTTCTGCTTCTCCATGCACGACATATTGTATTACATATTTTCTCAGCAAAAAGTGAGGATTTGTCATACATTGAAACAGTATATTTCTCAGGGAACAAAAATTCTTTTGTTTCTGTTTCCGCAAATTTCGAAGGAGCAACATTCAGCTCAAACTTTACTTTTATCATATCCGTATCCGATATGTTTTCAGCCAATTTTTCCATTTTAAACAAAGTTTTAACAATCTCACGGCTACTGCTTCTGAGCACCATGGACTGGATATTGTCCTCTAATGTTTTTTCCCTGATCTCCGGTTTAAACTGCAGTCCGTAGCTTAAAACCCCCTTTTCTATATCAGGAAGCAAAGACGATATCTTAAATTTGGGGTCAGCCTTATTAAGAGAGCATTCCAGATGTCCCGGAAGTCCCCCGAGACCAAACTGAAGTCTTCTGGCCTTATCACCGTGCAGAACAGCTTTATTAAAAAATCCCGACTTTGACAAAGAGCACAGAATAATATCCTGTGCTATCTGTCTTGCAATATTCTTTATATCAAATAATGTTGACGTATCCTCTGCAAACTTTTTTTCAATATCAGGCATCATAGTAGTTCAGATCCTTTCAAACAAAATTATCAGGTGTTTTTATAATACTGCTCCAACTGCTCCCTGCAGCCTTCAAAAACTGAAGCCATATTGGGATCGAACTGTGTACCCATACTCTCACGCATAATCTTGGCAGCCTGTTCAAAACTCATAGGTTCCTTGTAACATCTCTTACTTACCAGTGCGTCATACACATCGGCCACAGCCATTATACGGGCTTCCAAAGGTATCATGGAACCAACGAGACCTTCCGGATATCCGCGTCCGTCCCATCTTTCGTGATGGAATCTGGCTACATTAAACGCTATATCCACAAATCTCTTTTCCTCTACACCGTCAAGAAGTATCAGCACCATTTCTCCACTCTTTGTTGAATGAGTTTTCATTATTTTAAACTCGTCATCGGTAAGTCTTGCCGGTTTATTCAAAATATTTGAATCAATAGATACCTTGCCCAGATCGTGCGTAGGAGCGGCTCTTACAATATCCCGGGCATACTCATCGGTTATATTGATCCTTCCCTGTCTCTTTATCTCATCCACTATGATGTGGATAATATCGGATGTACGTTTTACATGACCGCCCGTATTGTTGTCCCGGTTTTCAATCATGTTCGCCATACCCAGAACAACTTTACGCTGGATATCCTTGATATTGTTCGTCTTTTCTATTACTTCTTCATTCAGACGTTCATTATATGACTTTATGATATCGAGGTTTTTCTGTTCTTCCGTGGCGTCACGAAGATCCAGCATGTATCCTATGTTTTTTCCGCCTGTTCTGTTGGAAAACGGCATGATCTCACATACACATGTCATGTCGTTCACCATGAACCTTACAGATTTTTTTCCTGTCATTTCATAAGAATCTATTAGAGTATTTATCGTGTTTTTCAATTCATCATCGTCATCATTTTCTATGACAGCATCTTTTATCTGGTATTTTAAGAAAGGCAGGAAATCAAATGCTCTATCATTACAGCCCAGGAATTCATTGTTACGGCCTATAGTCACATAACCACGGCTGTCGCTTGAACTGTTTCTCTCAACCACAACACATGCCACATCATGAGCATGCAGATAATCATATCCACAGACCAGTATGATTTCTCCGATAACATATATGAAAGGAAGAATGGTGAAATTCGCAGATACTATACCTTCCACAAGATGTGTGAGCATACATACCAGTCCCACAGAACCATATATATTCAGCACTTTTCTCGAATATGTCTTACTCTTGCGGATACCGGCTATAAGCATTATTACAAGCCAAATAAAGAGGACAACCAGGAAAATATAGTGATAAATCTTGAGAGGACCACTTTCCATTTTGGTAGCATTTCCTATAGAAGTTTTTTCTATAGTGATCGTTTTGTAGTACAGATCGTTATGAGTACATATTGCAAGAATAGCTATATGTACAGAGCTTAATCCGTATGCTATCACCTTCATCCATCCCCGAACCTTTATACCGAGGTTCTGAAGCATGGAAAACAGTACCAGAACAATCAGGAACGTACTGTCGAGATAAATAAAACAAAACAGATATGCGACCGACTCAACTTCCGTGACCGTAGTTTTTAAACAATATCCCAGCACAATTATCGGAATCAGTATGACTATAGTCCAAAAATGCGCATCAATATTGTTGTAACTCTTATGAGCCAGATATATAAAGAGAATTCCGGAAATAACCAGACAGAATGCATATGCTACGGTCATTAAAGGCATAAGCTGTCCTCCTTACATTTACATTTATAAGTTACTCTTATCTATAGGTGTTGCATCCACTATTTCCTGATCTACCTCGAAATAAAATTCGGTGCCCGAACCTGGTGTGCTTATAACATTAAGCTTTGTACCCAGGAAATTCAAAAGACATGCAGCTATCTCCAATCCGTGTCCGTTTGATACTGTACCCATCGGTCCCAATTTTTCGAGTTTATCGATATACATCAGGAGATCCTTTAATCTTTTTTCCTTCAGACCGCCTCCGCTATCCTTTACAGAGAACAGAATATGAGCCTTGTTGTCCACTGCTTTCCCGTACACGGCAAGCCTGATGCTTCCCTTATCCGTATAATGAACAGCATTTGAGAGGATCTGAACGAGAACCTGCCTGATTCTCTTAACATCACCTTTCAGTTTTCTCGGTACAGTAGGGGTTATATCCTTTTCAATTACCACAGGTGTACCTTCCACCATAGTCTCGGCAATATCTATGAATTCAGATAAAACATCTTCAGCCGAATACTCTTCTTCAAGCTTATCAAGAGTAACGGTCTCGAGTCTCGAAGCATCATTACTTCCATCTATGGTATAGGATATGATACTTCCGATACTCCTTATCTGCCTAGACGAAGTTTTTATATTATCCTCTTTGGTCTCGCTAAGTATTTTTTCGTTCAGATCCAGAATATTCTGGAGCCATGTTCTCGTACGTGACGAAACACTTGCAAGATAAGTATTTCTGTTGTGCTTCTCACGTTCAACTTCTTCATCATACTTTAGCAGAGTAATCTTTTCGTCATTTATATCCTGTATCGCAAAAATTACTTTCTTTACAGGTTCATCATCATTATGTTGTGAGGAGAAAAACCTTATACGTGTCCAACCATGAGTTTTACTGATATATTCACACGCGATACTGCCTTTTTCAAGCCTTTCGGCTACAGTACTTATATCTATAAATTCCTGTGCCACTTTTATATAATCTTCTTCAGCATCGTAAAGCACCATATTGAGAAGCTGTTCACGTGCTCCGAGATCGTCAGGACGCATCTTCTCGGATTCCTTGTCAGCGGATATAGGAGTCAGCGTGTCCTTCTCCAGATCGATAAAATACAGAGTCGAATAAATATCCGACATACTGATAACACCCTGCTGGAACTTCAGGTCCTTAGCAGCATTCCTGTACGCGATTCGCGATACTATCCAGCCTGAGAGCAGAATAACAAATGCAGACGAAAAAAGAATAAAGATACCAAATCCCCATCCTTCGACGAACAACATATGATAGTAGAAAGAAATAGTGTAGTCTGAACTATCGAAACTATTCATATAATAGTAAATTATACCGATTACGACATCGTCAGATCTCTTTTTTACCTCCAGCTCTTTGAACTCTACAGAAGGAATATACTTTATATAATCACCCTTATTTAATGGTATCAGAAGATCGCCATTATTTACTGTATATTCCAGCTCAACTTCTTCGGGAGTACATTTCATGAGGTCAAGGGTCTGTACTTTTTCGTTTTCGGTTCCTATATACTGATGAATCTCCACAGAACCGTTCCAGGCCTTGTTTATAAAGCAGTCCTGGTTAATCCTTATCTCCATTTCCCATGATATGACGTTATATGAAGAGTTATTCCTGAATCTACCGTCTATAGTCTGACCTGTGATATTTACTCTACGGCCTTTTAGGTTAAAATCTCTTTTTACCCATGTATTTGCGGCACCTTCACGATCCCCCATATCCATGTATGTATCTTCATCCTCCTGGCGGCCTTCGATAACATGCTCCTGCTTGTTAAAGATGATAACATATACAAGATGTACCCCAAAAGAAACCACAATACCGATAAACAAACAGATCAGTATACGTTTCATACGTTTATCTCTTTTTGTAACCATACCCATATACCCCTTTAGCTTTTATCTGCTGCTTCTGTATTTCAGTTCGGGATATTTCTTATACAGCCTGCTTGTTTTTCCCGTATTTCTTTCTCCAATCCTTATACGCTCCTGTCTTCACACGTCTGTCCTGGGTAGGCTTCTCGGAACTTTCGGGTATGGCGTATGCACCTGCAAACTTGACAACACCTTCTATCCTGCTATCCTGACAAAGCTTGTTCACCCATCTTGCGCTAAGACCCCACTTTTCACTTGCTTCCTTGACAGTCATATAACCGTTCATAAAATCCCACCTTTCATATATATTTATTTTTTAAATAATGAACCCATTAACGTAAATCTCAATTTCGTTAATCAGGAAAATAAAAAGCACCGCAACCAAAAAGCTACGGTGCCTTATATCACACAATTCTAAGTTGCAACTGGCTGACATTTGAAAAACATCCGTGTACTTCTTTAGTCCCTATAGCTTTGCGTCCCATCCTTTCGGAAGGTTTGCCAAATATTATGCTATATATTGTAGTCATTAATGTGCATAATGTCAAGCCGTTTTTTAAGATTTAATAAAATATTTATATTTTAGCTATTTCGATTATATCGGATAAGTATATTTTTTTACCTTCGGTAAAACAAAGCGTCATATCCGATATATCCACTCTTTTGTAATAACCGCTAAACTGTACGTACTCGCCGCCATCCTTCAGTTTATCCGGAACAAAACACTTTACTCTGATCTCGGGATGCTCTGTAGCATGTTCATCAAGTTCCTTCAAAATTCTGTCGAGCTCATCCCTTTTCTGATCGTCAAAATCCAGATACTGTCTCTCTTCAGTAAGTCTTCCGGCTTCATCAAGTTCGTCATCATACCCCGTAAGAGCCGCAAAAGGCGAAAACTGTGCAGCTCTCGCCTCCATTGACATCTGTTTTCTGGTTTTTGATACATGATGAGGAAGATTTATGATGTCTTCATATTTCATAATCCGTTTCTACAAATCAAAGTCACATTGAAAACGCTTTCAGCGTTCCCTCCATAACAAAATGATTCTTTCAATCCATGCTCCGGGTTTTACATATCATCCAAACAAATATGAATCAATAACCCTGTATTCACCATTAAGTTTCCCAACATATACTTCTATGTCTTTCTGTTCGTTATATTCGCCCTCTTTCATATCAAGAGTAACATCAAACTTCACGATATCTTCTATACTGTCAAAATCATCGACAAATTCGTAGTAACTTTTAGCAGATTCTAATTCATCCGCATCGACTTCTTTTGCTTCGCTTTGAGATATACATTTTATGTATATATTCTCATTTCTCAACAATCTGTAGATTTCAAATATTTCATACATGTTATAGTTTTCACTGAAGAAGTATAACTCTTTGTCACTATCCATTGCCAGGGTAGAAAAAACTTTAAAGAAATCAAATTCCTCTAATCCATTGATGTATAGTTTCAACAGATCTTCTTTTGTTTCACTTCCTGTGAACTTATATTTTTTATCATTCAGAAGATTTGAATATTCTTCTATCAGTTCTTCTTCATCTGCTTCAAAGTCAACTATTTCGAGCCATATTACCTTATACTCACCGTTTTTCTCAGCTACGATATTGTTTATACCGCCGCCCATATAGTTTTGCATCTGATGTGCAAGCACTCCTGTAAACTTAACAGATACAAGCTGGTAATTATCCCAGGCCGCATCGTCTTCTATATAGTTTTCACTTAAATCCGATGTTTCTAAAAACTTCTCTTTATCCAACTTCTGTCCGCCTATAGCTTCAACTGATAACACCTGATCCAGCTGCTCTCTTTTGACTTCAGCTTCTCCCATATCAAACAGATCCAGATAGTTATATATACCTTCAAAACCTTCCAGTTCGTCATCAACAACCTCTTCGTTTTCGAATGCGAGGTTTTCTTTTATCATTTTCTTATCGCCATAGATATATCCTTTACAGAAATTAAAAGCTACTTCAACTGCCTTATCATCGTTATCACTAAAACCTGTAACAAGATTTTCCATGACAAGTTCATAATAATTTTTCGCTCTGATATTATTGTCGACATCTGCGCCAAGTGCAGGTGTTATCTCAGCTTCTCCTGTAGCCGGAGGATTATCGATATCAGAACCACCTGAAGGTTCTTTATTATCAGGCAGATTGCCATAGCCTTTTTCCTTATTATCTCCTGATTGTTTTCCGTCATTATCAACATCCTCACCGACAGGTGCAGTTGTAGTACCCGATGCGCCACCTTCGCCCTGGTTATTATCTGCATCAGCTTTACCGGGTTCCTCGGTTACAGTAGGGGACACTGAATCCGGTTTATTCTCTTCCGGACCGATGGTAACTGTCGGCTGTCCGGTAGGTTCGCTAGAGGGCTCATCCTTTGAACATGCCGTCACAAAAACCATGGACAGAATTAATACGATTATTAATCCGAAACAAAAACTTTTACTTTTTGTTGCACTTTTTCTGTTAATCCTTTTCATTTTTTTCCCTTTTCCTCTTTTCTCTCATTCTTAGCACGTTTCACATCACGTAGTTTAAATTTGAAGTACATCTTCTGACATCTCTTTGTCAGGAACTGTATGATGGGACCTGCCAGCATCATAGTCACAAAAGTAGCCACACCCAGAGTACCGCCCAGAACCGCACCGATGATTATCAGGGCTATATCAAACACTATCTTTACATACTTCATCTCAAAATGAGTGACATCTGTCAGATACAGAACTACACCCGTAAAAGAATCCACTCCGATATCGATAGCCACA
>JAEEKN010000040.1 GCA_016282435.1 Lachnospiraceae bacterium
AATAGATGATAAAAAAGATAGTGAAATAAATAAAAAGAATTCAAAAGAAAAGAAAATCGTCATCAAGAAAAAACACAAGATGGTGGTTGATATCCTGAAAGGAACGGATAAGATAGTTGAAGAACTTCCGAGCAAACTGAAGGCTTCATTTAAAGCCGGAATCAATATCATGTTTGGATGCAACAACTTCTGTACATACTGTATAGTGCCTTATGTGAGAGGCAGGGAACGCAGCAGGAAGCCTGAAGATATTATAAACGAGATTAAGGATTTTGTATCTAAAGGCGTTATAGAAGTTATGCTTTTGGGACAGAACGTAAACTCATACGGAAAGACACTGGAGAACCCTGTAACATTTGCAGAACTGTTAAAACAGGTGGAAGAAATAGAGGGATTAAAGCGTATCAGGTTTATGACTTCACATCCGAAGGATCTGTCGGATGAACTGATAGAAGTGATGAAGAATTCCAAAAAGATATGCAGGCATATACATCTTCCGGTTCAGTCAGGAAGCAGCCGTCTGCTAAAGAAGATGAACCGTGTATATTCCAAGGAAGATTACCTGAAACTGATAGACAAAATCAGAACTGCCATACCGGATATAGCTATTACCACTGATATCATCGTTGGATTCCCCGGTGAGACCGAAGAGGATTTTGAAGAAACCCTGGATGTAGTAAGGTATGCAAAATATGCCAGTGCATTTACATTTATTTATTCCAAGCGTACAGGAACACCTGCAGCATCCTTCCCAGATCAGGTAGATGATGCAACTATCAAGGACAGGTTTGACAGACTGTTAAAGGAAGTCGGCAAGTATTCGGAAGAATACGCGAAGAGCCTCGAGGGACAGGTACTTCCTGTACTGGTGGAAGAAAAAGACAGGGGCGAGGGTGCAGATATCCCCGGAGAATCAGAAAAGAAACAAAGCAGTAAGAAATGCGGAAAATCTGATAATCTTGATGCTTCTAGTGATACAAAAACTAAGAATTACCTGACAGGACGATTGGATAACAACCTGTTAGTTCATTTTGAGGGTGGAGATGAACTGATAGGACAGATAATAAATGTGAAGTTATCTGAATGTAAGGGATTCTATTTTATAGGTGAATTAGTTTAATATTCAAAAAGCGGGTTTACAACATATGAGGAGGTACGAAAATATGAGAATGTATGATCTGATTTACAAAAAGAAGTATGGCGGTAAGATGACAAAGGAAGAGATAGACTATATAGTTCAGGGATATACAAAAGGGGATATCCCGGACTATCAGATGTCTGCATTCCTGATGGCAGTGTGCCTAAAGGGTATGGATATGGAAGAGACGACGAATCTTACCCTGTCCATGCGTGATTCCGGAGAAACTCTGGATCTTTCAAAGATAGAGGGTATAAAGGTTGATAAGCACAGTACCGGCGGTGTAGGCGATAAAACTTCCCTGTGTCTCAGTGCTATGGTAGCAGCATGCGGAGTACCGGTAGCAAAGATGTCCGGAAGAGGTCTGGGACATACCGGAGGAACAATAGACAAACTCGAAAGTATAAAAGGTTTCTCAACATCCATCAGCGGTGATGAATTCTTTGAAAATGTAAACAGGATAAAGATGGCAATCATGGGACAGACTGCCGATCTGGCACCTGCGGATAAAAAAATATACGCATTAAGAGATGTAACTGCTACGGTAGACTGTATACCTCTGATAGCCAGCAGTATCATGAGTAAAAAGCTGGCGAGCGGTGCCGATGCCATAGTTCTCGATGTAAAGATGGGGTCCGGAGCATTCATGAAGAAGTTCGATGACGCACTGGCTTTAGCTGATGCAATGGTAAAAATTGGAACAAATGCAGGAAAACATACTTCTGCCGTTATCACAAACATGGATCAGCCTCTGGGTCTCGCTATAGGAAACGCACTGGAAGTGATAGAAGCTATAGATCTATTGAAGGGCAAGGAACCTAAGGACCTGATGGAAGACTGCATAGCACTCGGAACCCTGATGCTCATAGGTGGTGAAGTAGCTAAAACACATGATGAAGCAGAGAAAATGCTGATCAAAACCATAGAGGATGGCTCGGCATTAAAGAAGTTCGCAGAATTTGTAGAAGCACAGGGCGGAGATCCCGAATATGTTTATAATACCGACATGTTTGAAAAAGCACAGTACGTCGATCCTATCCCGGCACCTGCTAGCGGATATATCACACACATTCAGACAGATGAGATAGGTATGTGTTCGCTGATACTCGGAGGCGGACGTGAGACGAAGGAAAGCGTAATAGACTTAAGCGTCGGATTGATACTGAACAAGAAACTGGGAGACAGGGTAGAAAAGGGTGAACCTTTGGCTTACATACATTCAAACGACAAGGCTAAAACCGCAGCCGCTACCGAGAGATTCCTAAACGCATACACCATATCGGATTCCTATGAAGGCGGCGAAGTAAAGACCATATATGCCAGAGTGACAGCTGACAGTATTGAGAAGTATTAATCTTTTAGTCGGATGCCCGAAATATATACCGGTTTACCGGGATACCGGATACCGGTACTGTGAAAAATCTACTTGATTTATTTTATATATTATAGTAAGATTAATTTTGCTTTTTATTTTGAAAACAAAAAAGGAGAATAATCATGGCAATCGTAAAACCGTTTAAGTGCATAAGGCCCGCAGAAGATAAGGCAGCATTGGTGGCAGCACTTCCTTATGATGTTTATAGCAGAGCAGAAGCTACAGAGGCAATTCAGGGAAATGATTACTCATTCCTTCGTATAGACAGAGCAGAGACTTCACTGCCCGAATATGTGGATACTTATGATCCTTTAGTTTATAAGCATGCAAAGAAGCTCTTTGAGGCCAGACAGGCAGACGGAACATTTATCTCGGATGATGAGCCCTGCTACTATATCTATGAGCTTATCATGAACGGAAGACATCAGACAGGTATCGCTGCCTGTTGTTCAATCGATGACTATACAAACAATGTTATAAAGAAGCATGAGAATACAGTAGAAGCCAAGGAATTTGACCGTATCAACCATGTTGATACCTTGAGAGCTCATACGGGCCCGATTTTCCTGGCTTACAGAAGTAATGAAGTTATCAGCGAGGTGGTAAACAAGGTTAAGAGGGGGGATACCCTTTACTCCTTTACTTCTGATGACGGTATATCACATAATGTATGGAAAATATCAGATCCTGAGGATATAAAGACTATTCAGGATGCTTTTGAACAGATCAACAGT
>JAEEKN010000403.1 GCA_016282435.1 Lachnospiraceae bacterium
TCATCATCCGTAAAATTCGTCAGGTTTTTCTTCATGCCGTTCTCGATGCAGGTAAGGCTTCCCATCGTTTTGTTTCTGCCTTCAAACTCGTTCGGATAAACGCTTAAGTCGACATCCGCCAAAGCCTCCATAAGGTGCTTGAAAGTAATGTTATATGTAATCTCACCGAATGTCTCGGGTGAATCGAATTCGTCCTTTTTGGCGATACATGGACTTATGTATGCCAGTTTATCCGGCTTTTTCAGATATTTATGAATGTAAATGGCGGCACAAACTGTCGGTGACTGCACCGGTATGAGCTTCTCCATAATCTCCGGTGAATTCCTCTCTACAAAATTCACAAAAGAAGGACAGCTCTGAAGTACTACTCCGCCTTCGGGATGCTCATCAAGATATTTTAAATATCCCCAGATGGATATATCCGTGCCGAAACTGGCATCATATGCAGCAATAACACCGTTCTCGAGGAGGAAATTGATGATACGTCCGCATGTGTCCGGATAAAGCAGGAAAAATGACGGAGCCAAAAGAACCGAGATCTGTTCCTTTCCGAGATCGTTCAGGAATTTTAAGGTATCATCCTGGAATTCCCTGGCATTATGCCTGCATTCCCTGATACAGTTTCCACAGTGAATACATTTTTCGGGATCCACGACGATCACATTCTTCCCGTCCTTGAAAACAGATTTATTGGCCCCGGGCACAGGACATGCCATAATACACCGGTTACAGCCGATGCAATTATCATTTGTATATACTATGCCGTTGTTCTGACGTTTCCTCATTGGAACCTCCGCAAAATCTTTTTATTCCCAACTGATATCTGCAATAGCGCGTACTATTGCCAATACTTCCTGTTCGATAAATTCATCTGCCAGGAATCTCTGACCAAACTTGCTGCCCATAGCTTCATAGAAGGCCGCACCGTTAGCGTATCCCAAAGCGGTACCTACGCGGTCAAGATATTCTTCGTATTTAGCCTGGCTTAACGTGATATTATTCTTTGCTGCAAACGCACCTGTCAGCATCTTACGCTTTACGGCGTAATCCGGTATGCTGTTGTCTATGCCTATAAGCTTTGATATTGTCTCGTTCGTATAACCTTCTGCTTTGTAAAAGTCTATAAGGCCTGTCTGAGATGCAGACTTTAATCCGTTCATATAAGTCTTAACAGCCTCTACAGAGCTGAAACCTTCTTCGTTCTTTGCTGCATCAGCCTTATTTCCTTCGGATGTCAGATCAACCTGTTCTATCACTTTATTGAGCAGGGCGTCAAAAATCTGTTCTTCCGTAGGTCCCGACAGCCTGTTCTGCTCATCTGCTTCTGCCTGTGCTTTTTCCAAGAGTTCCTGTTCAAGCGCTTCAACAGATTCATATCCGAGTTTTCCGACTATGAACTTTTCAGACCACTCGGGTCCGTCAACTTTTACGATCTTCTTTATGGTAATCCTGAATGTACCGGTGTATCCCGCAAACGAACCGAATCTGTCATCAAGTGTCAGTGTAAGGTCGACAACGTCGCCTTTTTTGGCACCTACGAGCTTGTCGTCGAGACCTTCGCCGTAATCGTAGTTACCGACTGTAGTCTGTTCATCCGGATACGCATAACTGTCTATTGCCATGGAGCCTATAACAGGGACAACGTCAAATGTCACCCTGTCGCCCATCTCTATGCCTTCGTCATCAGCTGCTTCACGTTCCTCAGAGGTTCCCGAGTAATTCTCAAGAAACTTTTTCTTAAGTTCTTCGAGATTTATCTCTGTAGCTTCAGGTCTTTCAAAATAGTCATATACACTGAACTTCAGATCCTCTGCTGCGGGAAGAGCGGTACCTTCAAAAATATCCCACGAATAAACGAAGTTACCGTCCGCCTGTTTAGGAAGTTCCGTGATGCTTGCATACTCGTAAGGAAGCGGCAGTCCCAACAGTTTGCGGAGTTCATTTTTGACATCTTTATTCGCTCCGTTTATAAGTCCGCTCTCAACCAGCATGCTTAAGTTTGAGATACTCATATCTCCCAGCTTCAGATTGTCTCTCATCAGGTTCTCAAGGAAGGTATTTAAGTTCTCATCATTTATCTTGTTCACCTTCTCAAGTAAAGGCTTTAACATCTCACCGAGATTTATGTAGTCCGAATCGGGCAGGTCCATAATGCCTATGACATTTGCTTCAGAAGTATCTACAGGCATGGGTGAAGCAGACTTCGTAAAGCTGTTATCCCAGTAAATATGTGCCAGCTCTCCCGAAGCTCCGTTTAGATCGGCCTTAAATTCTATATCGCAGGGATTCATTCCCCATTCGCTCACACTGCTCTTTACGGTCAGCACGTAACTTCCGGCACCGGTCAGAAGCGCCTCTACCATTCCTCCGGGCTTTACGGTAGAATTCTTAAAGTATTTACCGTCCTTCTTTTCGATATCTGTAAGTATGGAGATCAGCTTCATGCCGTTAAGAGTAACATCGGTACCCTTCTGAGCTTTGTCGGCATTTTCTTCATCAACAAGCTTTAAAGTATCAACCTTTATCTTGGTCTCGTTGAAAGATACCTTTACCGATCCGCCCTTTATCTCACCCTTGGCATCAACATAGAAGCTCAGCTCGAAAGTAAGCGATCCTTCCTGAGCTTTTTTGATAATATCATTCTTAACAAGGTCCAGAGATTCCTTGATGGTCGCACCGGCAAGACCTACTGTCAGATCAAGCTTGATACCGGGAATATTTAAATCAAGGTTGCCCAGGCCGAGCTTCTTCAGCCCCTCTATCAACATTCCGTAATCAAAACTCGATGAAAAAGGCACCAGATCTTCGGCCAGCACATCAAAGTACTCTTCTATGATCTTTATGCAGGCGTCTTTTTCAAGCTTGCATGAAAGAACGTTCAGCTTGCTCCTAAGTCCGTTAACCGTGAGGTCGACATCCTTCTGAAGAGTAGCTTCGTCGATCTTATCGTAAGTAATGTGTATGAGCCTGTCAATCTTTTCCTCATCAAAGCTGTTCCTCAAAGCTGTAAGTTTTGAGGTAAGATCTTCGATATCTATGATATTTTCAATATCTTTTCCGGATTCTTTATACTTTTCCTTAAAAAGCTCTATGGCTTCGGTAACATCTATTGCTTCAGGCCTGTATTCGGGAAGCGATACATATGCCTTTTTGTCCGCCGAATTTACCGCTCCGTCGATCTCCATAATATCGACATTGTTATAAAACGGAACGATGCGGGCTCCTGTGTTTTTGTTCTTGTCATGAGTAACATCATACTTTATGCCGACATCCTTGAATCCTGCGAAGTTATCGGGAAGGAAAAGGCTGCCTATCTCGCTTCCGAGTGAAACATTGAGGTTACCTTTTGTGCTCCACTCTTCGGGACATTCAACGGTCTTCACGTTGATACTTTCCGTGTTTGACGGATCTTTGATCTCGGCTATTTTTTTATCCATTACCCAATGGAAATACTCCGTATCGTTCTTGGTCACCATAGCCCACTTGTTCTGTACATAGGGCTTCTGTGTGGCATAGGCATAAACACACACGCCTCCTAGTGCCACGATAATGCTAAGTATGACAATAAGAGCTATTTTCAAGCCCTTATGTTTCTTTTTCGGTTTTTGTTCCTGAGAATTCCCTGCAGGATTCTCGGGAGGATTGTTCACAAACGGAAATTCATTATTCTCATCAGCCATGATTATACCTGAAAAACCTTTCTGATTTTCTATACTATTATAGCGATTTTATTATACTCTAAGACACCGAAAAATGCAACAAAAATCTCGCTTTAAGATTCGGTTTTTCTCATCACCGGATTACCCTCACGGTCATACAGCGTCCATGCGCCCGGCATAAAATAATCATCAGGATATCCATCCGCTCCGACTATGACTTCCGACCCGTTTTCATCATACAGATAGCGGTTTCCTTCATCATCGAAATATACGGGTTTTCCTTCGCGGTCAAGCTCATCTTCCTCCGATATTTCATCCGAAAGGATGATGCTGCTGCCGTCTTCCCCGATATATATCAGTTTGCCCGTAAATCCCGTATCCTCGTCGGTACCCGTGTATACGTCCTCACCTTCCGTGTTTTCTCTGTCGGCAAGTTCCCGGTTTATCTCATCACCTTCGTCCGAATCATCTCCGGTCTCCTCTTCGGGATCTCTTGGATCATCATAGGGGGTAAATTCCTTGTCCGGAAGTCCCTCGTGGATCTTCTGCATATAGGACTGCCAGATATATCCGGGGTAGGTATTCCCCATAAGTTCTTTCATTTCCCTCGGATAGTCATAGCCCACCCATACAACAGTGGTATAATATCCGGTAAACCCGGCAAACCATCCGTCCCTCTGGTTCTCTGTAGTTCCCGTTTTCCCGGCGCTTGTATGTCCCTCTAAAGCCAGCCTTCTTCCGGTACCCGAAGTCATAACGGTTTTCAAGCAGTCCGTCATCATTTTTGAAGCATTCGATTCGTATATTCTCTTCCTGTCATTTTCATTCCCGTAACCCCCGGCTACGGTAACACCGTCGGAATCCGAAATTCTCAATATACAGGTCGGCTCCCTGTATATTCCGTCGTTACAGACAGCCGCATAAGCCCCCGCCATTTCAAGGGCCGTCACACCGTAAGTCAGGCCTCCGAGAGATGCTGCAGGCACATAATCCTTTGATACTATATGCTCAAAACCCATACGGGTAAGATATGACAGTCCGGTTTTCGGAGTCAGTTCTTCAAAAAGTTTCCATGCCACAGTATTTTTCGATACGGATATCGCATATCTCAGATCTATCTCGCCCGAATAAACACTTCCCGAATTTCTGGGACCTCCCGGGAATTTTTCGTCGACCACCAAAGTATCCGGATAATACCCGCGTTCAAACGCAGGAGTATAAACCACCAGAGGCTTTATGGAACTTCCCGGCTGCCTTGGGCTCTGAAAAGCACGGTTCAAGGTATAGCCCTCACTGTCCTGCTGCCTGCCTCCCACTTCGGCCACCACGTATCCCGTCTCATTATCTATGCAGACCGCACTTCCCTGAAGGGCATAAACACCGTTTTCCTGCAGTTCGTTATACTCCGCCAGTCCTTCATCGACAGCATGCTGCAGGAGCTGCTGCTTTTCGGGATTTATAGATGTATAAATACGATAACCCTTCCTGTACAGGCTTCTTTTTATGCGGTAATACTCTTCGTCGTAAAGCTCTTCATAAGCCTCACGGTCAAAGTCATCGGCAAATTCTGTCCTAAACTCAAATCCTTCCTCTTTCATCAACATCCGAACGGCACAACGATATGTAAAGGTTTCGGCATAATCCTTTATCTCGCGGCTTTCCGATGTCTTTATCACTATTTCTTCCTTAAGAGCCGAATCATATTCTTCCTTTGTTATCTTTCCGTTTTCAAACATCTGTTTTAAGACGCTGTCACGGCGTTCCAGACAACTGGCCATGCGCTTTTTGGGGTTGTAATCTGAAGGGCTGTTCGGTATACCGCAAAGGAAAGCCGCTTCCGAAA
>JAEEKN010000404.1 GCA_016282435.1 Lachnospiraceae bacterium
ATACCAAAGCTATGCTGGCTGAGAAGAGTGCCACAGCCAGGGCTGAGGACGTAGAAGCTGAACGGCTGGCTGAGAAGCAGCGTCGGGACGAACTCAGACAGCGCGAGAGACGTGAGGAAGAACAGCAGTTAAAGCTCGAAGAAGAAAAGCGCCATGCACAGTTAAAGAAACATGCGGAAGATCTCCGTCTTCAGGAAGACGAAGCTATCGGCAAACTCAAAGCTGAAAAAGAGAAGCTTGTTCAGCAGAGAGTAGAGATAGCTGCAGAGATCAACGACTGCATGCTTGAAAAAGCAGAGATAGAGAAGCAGTACAATCTGGAGCGTCAGCAGTTCCTTCAGGTTGAGAATCAGGTAAACGCTACACTGTTCAATGCTCAGGGCAGAAAGAAGGACCTTGAGGCACAGGCACAGGAATCTGAGAACAGATATACCTACAAAGAGCAGACCGAGCGCAAGAGACTCCTTAAGTTAAAGGACGATCTTCGTACCGCATTTGCAGCTGTAGAGCTTGCAGGTGAGATTGAAGCCATTTTCCGTGAGAAGGCAGCTTCGGGCAACAAGAAGAAGGCCCTTCTGTACAAGCAGAAGATGGAAGACCGTGAGAATGCCGAGAAAGAGCTTGATTCCATCAAGAATCAGTTTGAAGTGGCTCAGATCAACAGCAAGGCTACCATAGAAGAACATCAGAAGGCAAAAGAGAAGTTTGATAAGGACCTGGCAGCCATCAATGAGACCATCGAAGAGAACCAGTCCGTTATAGCGGCAAAGAAGGAAAGCATGGAGGTTCTTAAGGACAGAAGTAAAGCTGTTGATGACAGAAGAGCGGTTGCAAATAAGAAGATAAAGGATATCGAAGATACCATGAGGGACATCGATATTAAGATAAGGGAAGAAGAGGCAAAGCATTAAGCTTATTGAAAGGCGGAATACAAAATGACAGTAGATGAAATTTTTTCAAGCGAATCCGAGCACTTGTATTTCAGACTTATTGCTGCCCGAAACGCCCTGAACGCAGCAGATGACGATGATACAAGGCAAGTACTCAACGATATTCTTGACGAAACATTAAATAATATCGACAGGATCGGAACCGATGAAGAGATTGCGGCAGCTGAAGAGATAGTTGTTCGAAAGAGCAATAAAAATGTTAAGGAGTATCTCAGCTGTCAGAAGGTTGCACTCATCACGACAGCCATCATGTTTGTTACCGGAGTCGGTGCGGCACTTGCAATTTTACTTATTATCATAGGCAGTAATGATAAAGTAAAGCCACTTATCACAGTCGGTATTATAGCAGCATTTATTATAGGAATATGTGCTTTTGTTTCCAAGTTCATGAGAAAACGCATGAATGAGGCAAAGGAGCAGCTTAAAGGTAAAACCGTTATCGGTTGCAAGATCAATACCGGAGTTAAGTCATCGTCCTCATCATCTTCTTCATCATCATCTTCGAAGAAGAGCAGTTCAAGCAACGTGGTTGACGGTGGTAAGGCTAAAGTCGTTATCAATATCGGCGGCATCATAAAGCCTGTTATTATCATAGGTGTTCTTGCGGTTCTCGGTTTTATGGTATATACCAAGTGGGATCAGATAGTTGATTCAGCAAAGACCATCATGTTCAATATCGGTCTGTACAATCCCGCTCCCGATGAAAACAACGAACGCTGGCAGGAGATCAATACAAAGCTCGTAAATACCAGAAGAAGCGTAAATTATAATGAAGCAGTCAGACTTTTTGAAGCTGCACATGCCGAAGAAGACAAGGAAAAAGCAGTTCAGATGTTCCTTGAATCGGCCGATATGTATGACAAGTGCTACGGCTACAATGATGAGATAGGCGGCAAGATCGAAGAAGCCAACAACTGTGCTCATTATATCAAAGCAGATATCCTTATATCCACATCCATGGATAAGGCATATAAGGAATTAAAGCAGATCAAACAGCCCTTCAAGAACATCCAGCTTATGGGCAGAGGCATCAAAGATGTTGATGTTCTGATCTCACAGTATTCAAGACATCTTGATTACATGGGCGAGTATACATCCGGTGATGAGACCATCGTGATCACCGACTTTGCAAGACGTAACAACGCACTGTTTATCGTTACCGACAAGTTCGGCGAGAAGAAGGTCAGCACCGAAGTGGACCGTGAAGGGTACACATATCTTCTTGATGAGAAAAAGGGCGATACCGTCGTTAAGTGGTATATCACTACCGACCATGTCCTTAAGGTTTCCGAATCTGAAGAAGGAACCACTGAAGTTCAGCTCAGGAAGAAAATCAAAAAATAGCCTTAAAGTTTTAAAAGGAGTTGCCACGGAATATGGCTAAAATGTTCAAAAAAAGTCCCTGGAGTAACGCCGGACCGATATATGTTGCAGCAGCAGCCTTTGTAGGAGGAGTTGTACTGTTTCCGGCTTCCGTATCGGGACTTTTCCTCGCAGGTATCACATCTCTTTGCGGCTGGGGTATCAGCAGAATGTTCTGGCCCAAGCAGCTGGTCGAACTTGAAGACCAGGAGAAGAAAAAGGAACCAGAGCCGGAACCCGTAAAAGAGGAAGAAAAGAAGCCCGATGTCGATCCCGATATCAAGAGAAGACCCAGAACCGGGGACAAAGCTATAGACAAGCTTCTTGACGAAGAAGAGAGAGCCATCTCGGAGATGAG
>JAEEKN010000405.1 GCA_016282435.1 Lachnospiraceae bacterium
AATATCTTTACATTTACAAAACAGGGATCTCATTATTGCATACAGCAAAAATCCACCGGATACTATCTGGATGCAGAAGGTGGCGGGACCATTAAGAATGCCGGCTACTGGCCAAGACCGATTGCCGACACTCCGGCAACCTGCCAGATTTGGGCACTAAAAAGTACAGGAAGCGGATCATACTACATTTCATCGATGTATAATGGCGCATACCTGGATGTGGTAGACGGAAAAACCAACAACAATCAAAATGTATGGCTGCACTGGGGCAATATGATGGATGCCCAGAAATGGACTCTGTTAAAGGTTGTTAAAGGAATAAGCCTTGGTCAAACAGATCTTGAGCTGGATGTTAATACTACTAAAACACTCACTCCGGTATTTACTCCAAGTGATGCCGGTATAAAGACCGTTGAATGGTCAAGCACAAATACTTCCGTTGCTACAGTTAACAACGGTACAGTTAAGGCTATAGCACCCGGAACCGCCACTATAACCGTCAAAAGTAAGGACGGCGGATTCACGGCAAATTGCCGGATAACAGTTAAAGCAAAACCTACGTCTGCACCATCGCCTACTGCTAAACCCAATCCGACAACGACACCCAAACCGACGGTTGCACCCAAGCCCTCTCCAAGTCCTACAGTAAAGCCGTCACCCACAGTAAAACCCGATCCGACTTCAGCACCGACACAATCTCCTCAGAAACCCAAAGATCTGAGCATTGAGAATGTGAAGGATATGACATATACCGGCACTAAGATCATACAGAATATCAGGGTCTATTTTGGCGAGACACTATTGAAGGAAGGTACTGAATATTCAGTTACGTACAAAAATAATATAAATGTTGGAACAGCCACGATCACAGTAACCGGTAAAGGAAATTATATAGGTAAAGTCACCGAAGATTTCAGTATTCTTCAGGCTGACGTATCAAAAGCTGCTGTTATAGTAAATGCTGCTAATGAAAACGGTATGGTTCCTACCCCCAAGGTGAAGGTATCATATTACGGAAAAAATCTGGTGCAGAACAAAGACTTTAGAGTCGATGTTGACTGGGATCATTGCGAAACTCAACCGGAAAACGGTGTTGACATCAAAGTATATCCCATTAAGGTAGTCGGAATAGGTAAGAATTTCACCGGAACAAATACTACAGGAAGATTTAAAGTATATCCCAAAGGACAAAAAGCAATAACCGATAACAAGTATATCGATTTAAAGAAAGGATCGGCAAAGCTCACCAGAACAACATATTTTTACACAGGAAATGAATTAATACCTCAGTTTAATGTTTATACCGAGAAAAACGGCAATGGGGACATCATCGATCCTTCAAAATACACTGTCAGCTATAGTACTAACGTTAACAAAGGCAGTGCCGGTGTTACTATAACCGGTATAGAATCTAAGGGTGTAATGGGCAGCCTGACCTTAAAATACACTATATCTCCCAAAAATATAGGCGATAAAGAAATAACCGTAACCATGCCTTCAGAAAAAGATATAGTTTATGCCAAAGGCGGATCAAAACCTGTTCCCAAGGTTTCATTTAAGTGTGCCGACGGAAGCATCAGAGAACTCAGAGAAGGGGTGGACTATACACTCTCCTATGCAAACAACACTGTGTACAATGGTTCAAAGCCTCCGACCGTCACCATAAAGGGAACCGGAAACTTTAACGGTTCTGTCACCAGAACCTACATTATCAAACAGCAAAATATTGCAAATACCAAGGTTGTCACAACAGATAAAGCAGCTAAGGTTAATGCCAAAGGAACGTACTTTATATCAAAGCCCAAAGTATATGATCTGGACGGAAAACTGCTGGCTGAAAACAAGGACTATATTCTCAGATATATAAATACGGCCGATGGACGTGAAGTAGATAAGAACACGATCATATACGGAACAGGCACGATCAGGATCGTGGTTAACGGTATTAATCAATACTACGGTTCAACAGAAGCCACTTATCAGGTCAGAACCCTGCTGGATCTCAGTAAAGTCAAAGCTGATAAGATAAGCGATCAGCAATATACCGGTCGTGCCATAAGACCCGATGTAGAGCTGGCTCTCTACACAGCAACCGGAAGTGGCAGTAACATCCGCAAATCTTATCTGTCATACGGTAAAGATTATGAGATAGTTGTCTGCTATAACAATGTTAAGAAAGGTACGGCGACCTATGTACTGAAAGGCAAAGGCGCCTACAGCGGAACAAAAACCGTAACCTTTAAGATCAAACAGGCAGTATTTCGCAAACGTTAATAATATCATGCATGATATTAGAGAGGCTGAGGATGAACCTATTCATCCTCAGCCTCGTATTTTCTAAATCAAATGCATCTTACGTATATAATATATTTTCTTAAGACATCTTTTTACAGGAAAAGACTCATAACCACACTGTATATTGCACTATCCTCATCTTCAGTTTTTATTTGGGCATTTTCAATTACCATATCTGCAGCATCCCGATCTTTATAATGAGCCAAATCATATTCATTTCGAAGATAATCCAGATATCTCACCTGAGAATGATCCGTAGACAATCTTTCTATCATATCATCTGTCAAATATGCGACTGTCATCGGCAGCGATCGGTATGTACCTTGGGGAAGCTTTCCTTTGACTGCCTTCGGATCATTCCAATTATTTGAAAACCAGTAGCTCTGTCCATATTTATTCCAGCCAATATCATTCTCATCACTATTTCCAAATATCACACCCGGAAACCACGTTACCGTATCATTAACATTTCCGATATTGTAAATGTTTTTGTATGATAATGCCTTTTCTTTTTCAATTATCGCAACATCCGGACAGGCAAAGTTATATGCGACAATGTTTTCCCGAAGTACGCCCGAATCCATCAGATCAACAGTTAAAAGGTTGATCACCGCTGCTCCCCTGCTGTGGCCGGTAAAAACAAATCTGATGTTACTGTGATCATCGGTTCCGATAAACTCACTTAATCGCCTGCTTAAGCTATACGCAGCTTCGTCAAACCCTTTATGTCTGTTTCCTCTTAGTGTTTTCGCATCAAAATTACTTATAATTTCCCTGATACTATTCTCTGTACCGCGTGTGACCACAAGTACCAGAGTTGTTCCATCAGACAGCTCTTTTTTTGCTATTCCATAAGCAAGCAAAGGATCTTCCATTTCATAGTCAGTCGTATAATCCTCAAAGCTCATGCTGATAAAAGTCCGTTCCAATGTTTCTTTATCATGTACGCTATTGCATAAAGAGATCAACAGATGTGCAAGTTTAGGTGAGTATTCTTCGGTCTTACACTCCAAAACGCATTTTTCTACAGATGTATTAAACGATTCCGTACATACCTTTCCTTCATCTATGTATTGAACTTGAAATACTTGTCCCTTCTCATGAACCGTATGATCCACCGCCCACACTTTCTGAGGTAAGCATGTCACGACAAAAGACGTTATTATGATCATTAGAATTCTTCTTACTTTTTTAATTTTCATTTTTTATCCTGTGATTTCTTCTACATGATTGCAACTTTAAACATCTCTTTTATCATTTAATCTTGCCTATACTTGAAATATAACAAATAAAATATGATGTGAAATCACATGATTATGTTAAAAAGACATATATTTCTATATAACTATTGAATACATCAAAGTTTTCTTGACGTACGTCAACTAATTTAATGCAATATTCTTGACGTACGTAAAGTAATTTCATGGTAACTCCCGAGGTACAACATCTCCTTATAAAAAAATCCCACAAAAACTGTTGAAGGCGTCAGCCTGAACCTGTTTTTGTAGGAATTTTTTTAATAACCTGAACCTGTTTTCGCAGGATTTTTTCTATTACTTCGTAGAGCTTATAAGATTCTTTGCGATCTCCTCAGGTGTCATGGACTTAAGGATCACGTGATTACCTGTTGTTATCTTTCTGTCGTAGCCACCGTCGATGAGAAATCTGTCAAAGGCTGCTGCG
>JAEEKN010000406.1 GCA_016282435.1 Lachnospiraceae bacterium
AAGGTGGTATATGACCTTGAGAACAAGAGTGGAAATGCCAAAAGGGTAGAAAAATGGAGAATGAATCATAAAAATGATTTGGATATAATTGATAAAACCATTAACAAATAATGGCTTGCCTTGGGCTCTCTTTCTTGCTATAAAGTTATAAACGGCATTTTCATCTGGAGATCGCTGAATAAGGCCTTCCATTATAAGATAAAGTGTTTTTCGTAGATTAGGTGATCCTTTTTTCGAAATTGGTACACTTTTCTGCGTATATGATCCTGATTCATTTTTGCCAGGATCAACACCGGCATAAGCTGGTAGCGCTCCTCTTTTCGAAAAACGGGTAACGTCACCTATTTCAGCAATTAATTGAGGACCAAGCGTTGCACCTACACCATAGTGTATTAAAAATGGAAAATAGTATATAGTTTGTAGTTTGTATATTCCTTGACGATACTCAGGAAAAATGGTATACTAAATTATTAAAGGTTGGATTTTGTATAAGAAACAATAAGAAAGGATTTGCTAATGATTGATGAAATATTAAAAGTCAATGGCCTTTCTATAGAGATACTGGATAAACTATCATATCATTCGAATTTAGGTAAATCATTAAAGCAGAATTTACACTACTTTGAATATGAAGAGCTTATGAAGGAACTTTTCGAGATGACTTTGTGGCTACAGAAAAGTCAGGAATTAGAAGACATTGCACTTGATTACCGAATTAAAAGTATAGATTCTATTGATTTAAAATATCATCGGTATTTTCCTGATAGTCAGACACGAAAAGTGTTTAATGATATTTTGGGTTTTAGGGCTTTTTGCGATGATTATAAATCTATACTGAATGAAGAGAGCAGCATATTTCGAGTTGTCGACATGACTTCTGGCAAAGCGAATGATGACGGATACAGAGGTGTTCATTTATACTATCAGAAAGACAACTATCATTATCCTATAGAAGTGCAGTTTAATACTCTATACGATCGGCAGATCAACAATTGGCTTCATGCATATGTCTATAAAAAGGGTTATCAAAATGAAGTTGGGAAAAAAATGCGTGAGGCATATGATCAAGGACGAGTCAGGAACGTAGATGAATTTGAGGAGGTGCTAAAATATGTGTTACATAGTTGCAAAAGATAGAGAAAAACAAGGCTGTTTTGCTTTAAAGTCAAGAATTGGAGAACATTTATCTGCATATACCAAATCTTTAAATGAATCTCTACCTAGGAAAGGTATTCAAATAATTGTTATAAGCAGACCTACTGCTTATGGGGAGTACGCACCTTATAGATTCGTGGATAACGAGGATGAATTCAGAAAAGTGGTAATGTCAATGTGAACTTCTCAGATAATTGTAGTGGATATCCATTACTATTCCATACTTGAACGGGGTGATGATCCAAAGAGAAAGTTTACGCTGGAAAAGGTTATAATGGTCTGCGCTCTATTTGATGTTACTCCCAATGATATCATTAGTAAGATACCTAAGGGTGATGCTGATGACTACAATATGCTTGAGATACAGAAGAACATCAGGACCGGGTTGAAGAAACTAAGCCCGGAGAAGCTGAAGGGATTGAAGGACTACATAAACTTCATAATGTCTACGGAATAGTGTGTCAATAGGGAAGGCTCTTTTTGACACATTTACGGATAGCCCTGTCAAAGTGCTTGACAGGGCTTTTTAATTTTGACTTGACAGATTCCACATCTTAAGGTATTATTTTATACTTGGATGATTATGTAATAGATTTAGGGCCTATTATATAGGTAGGCTTTGATTTTTAGAGTAGATGAGGGAGCAGGATGACTTATTCGGTTTTAATATCAGTATACAAGAGTGATTCGCCGGTGTATCTGGCTGTTGCTCTTGACAGTATATATAAAAATCAAATAAAAAAACCGGATGAGATCGTCATAGTTGAGGATGGTCCGGTGCCTGAGGAGACTGGGCGGGTTATTAAGGCTTTTTCTGACAGTGTACACAGCGAGGGAAAAGCTAAGGTAAAGGTTGTCGGTCTAAAGGAGAATGTCGGCTTGGGTGCCGCATTAAAAGAAGGTACGAAGCATTGCACCTGTGACTATATTTTCAGAATGGATACCGATGATATTTCTGTACCTGAGAGGTTTAAGGTTTTATCCGAGTACCTGGAGGCTCATCCCGAGATAGATGCCCTGGGTTCTGATATTGGTGAGTTTACTGAGGACCCGGAAAAGGTGACTCGTAAGAGAGTTTGCCCGAGAGACCATGAGGGCATACTCAGGATGAGCCGTAGTCGTAACCCTATGAATCATGTCTCTGCCGTGATACGCAGGGAGTCTCTGGTTAAGATCGGAGGCTACAGAGCTTTGCCGCTCATTGAGGACTATTATCTCTGGGTTAGGATGCTTGCGCACGGTATGAAGTTGGCCAATATAAATCAGACTTTGGTAAAGGTGCGCTTAGGTAATGGCTTTGATCGTCGTCGTGGCAGTGTAGACAGGGTTAAGAGCTGGAAGGTACTTCAGCGGTATATGGTCAGCCACAAGATGATTGGCAGGTTCAGGGCTTTCCTGAATATGATAAGCATCAGGCTTTTTGTTTATTCACCGAGCGGGCTTAAACATATTTTATATGGTAAACTGCTTAGAAAACATTCGTAAGGGAAAGGGAGGAGATATGGATATATCCGGAAAGAATATTTCATCACTATTTCTCCTTGCATTGTCTCTTATCAGTTCCCTGACCATATATTTTTACTGGAACTCCGGGATGAACCAGGTATTCCTGATTCTTGGGTTTGTTATCCTGTTTGGTTTGGCATTTATTAACAGGGCATATTCCGACAAAGTGTTTATTGTGGTTTTCTGTGTCAATGTGGCATCACTGCTGGTTACTATGGCTTTCCACAGGAGCATGGGCGTAACCCTGCTTTTCGTCAATATGCTTTTGGCTGCTTTTATTTTCAACAATATCCGTGTCGAAAGAAAAGCGTATATATGGCTGCATCTGATACCGGCTTTGCTTTGGTCGGTATTTTGTATAGCAGCTGTGAGCGGTAGTTTTTATTATGGTGAGACTTTCCTGGGTGAGACTTACTGGGGCTATACCTGCTTCGGTATGCTGATGAATGAAAATGCCATTGCTCTGTTGTCTATCAGTTGTATGCTTCATTGGGCTTGTGTGATAGAGCAGCTGCCATTAAGGAGAGCGACCAGGATACTGATAACTGTCGCTGTAGCAGCTTTCCCGGTATGGAGGATGATACAAGCCGGATGTAGGTCAGTGTTGCTGACAGCAATTGTTTTTGTAATATTATGCATGGTACTGAGAAAGCCTATACCGTATAGGACTTTTTACATTATAGTACTTGCTGTTATTATATGTAGTTTTGGATTTACTGTTGTTTACAGTCTTTATATAGAGAAGCTTAGCCTTGGCGATATCATGGGCCGTGATTCCCTGAGCCGTGTTTACATCTGGGAGGCTGCTTTTGACCTAATCAAGAAGTATCCGATATTTGGCTCCGGTACTGAGATACAGATGGCGATGCTTGACTCGGCTCACAATACGGTTCTCAGCTGGCTAAAGACCATAGGTCTGATACCTACTCTGACCTATGCCTTTTTCCTGGCTCGCCGCAGACCGGATATTCCTGACGCAAATACTTATAGCAAGGTAGCTCAATGTGCAGTGCTCGCCGGCCTGCTCATCAGTTTCTTTGAGTCATTCTATGCGGATTCGATGTTCTATATGTCGTTTATGTTGTTTTTCCTGACACCTGAGAGCAGGAAGGTTTCTTTTTAAAAAAATTAAGATAGGTGAGAGTATGGTTGAGAAAAAATACAATACGGTGACCCTTACACAGATTTTCTGGAAGGTGCTTTCTAGATGGTGGCTTATTGTTATCTGCGTAGCGGTAGGCGGAGTGGGCTTATATAAGTACGCCTCAAGAGATTATGATGCCAAGCTAAAGGCCTACGAGGCTGATGATAATGCTTACCAGGCTAAGCTGACAGAATACAATGAACTTTTTGATTTTAATACCGAATACCGTGCTGTTGCCAATGGTACCAAGGAAGAAAAGGCCAAGATGGCTGACAAGATGGCTGAGTTTTCTAAGGCGCGTATTTCTTCGGAACAGATGATTACCATCAATGATGCTTTGGAGCTTAAGGCTCAGATGGATCAGGTGGCAAATATTAAAGATGATTTGATCACAGCAAGGGTAAATCCTTATAAAATACCGGTTTTGAGTATGATTTATCTTATCAAGACTGAGGCTTCTACAGATTTGCCCACACTTAAGGCACATTATCAGAGTGCTCATGATTCCCAGAGCATTTGGACTGATTTATATTCTATGCTTGGATATTCTGAGGAGGAGTATTCACAGTTTACCGGATGCAATTCTTTTTCTATATCAAATGATTATAGGGTAACGCTTACATTATATTATGATGATCTGGAGGGCCTTAAGGAGGCTAAGACTGATCTTGGAAAGGTGATGGATAAGCTTAATAAGGATGTTACTAAGTCCTCAGGTATAAACCATGAACTTATCCAGTTGGAGGCTAATATCTACACCAAATCAGATAATTCCATAGCTTCGCAGCAAAATACCTACAAGCAGTGGATCGTAGATTACAATAACCGTCTGAATTCTTTGAAGAGTACTTTTAGCCAGAGCCAGAATGCCATAGTTAGCAATTATTATGAGTATCTTTCTGACAAGGCTGATGGTGGTGACGGTTACGTTAGTGTAAAGGACCTGGTAAAGCCTCTGGAGGATGAGAATGCAGCACCCAAGCCTAGAAATCCCAAGGTTATGGCTGTCATTGGCGCTTTAGCCGGTTTGGTTCTTGGCATCGGTATCATTGTGCTGATCATGATTTTTGCCGGCCGCCTGCAAAAGGCTGAGGATCTTTCGGAAGTGTTTTCTCTTGGTCTCGTCGGTACCTTGCTTTCAAATGGGTTTACTCTTCCTTTTGAAAAGCTTGTTAAGTACTTAAGCACCCGCAGATATGGTGCATTCAGTGTGGAGAAGAGGATAAAGCTGACAGCTACCAAGCTGAAGCTTATGTGCGAGAATAAGGGTCTCAAGAGTATTGTGTTATCAGGTACTGCTTCAGGATCCAAGAATGCGAAACTTATTTCCAGATTATGTTCTGAACTTGAATCAATGGGTTTAAAGACTGCAGCCTCAGGAGATATCCTTCAGAGCCCTGAGGTACTTCAGAAAGCAGCTGAGACCGGTAACATCATCTTTGTAGAGAAGGAGATTTCTTCATCCTATGCCGACATCGAGCGTGAACTCCTCATGGCAGGTGACTGCGGTATAGATATCCTGGGTGCAATTTACATCTACTAATGTGTCAACAGACGGTTGTTTTTTGGGAAAAAGTATGACTATTTCAGAAAACATTTTTGAATTATTGAAAAGACGTGGTATGAGCCAGAAGGAGTTCTCTGAGCGTACCGGTATTGCGCAGAGTACCATAAGTGACTGGAAGCGCAAGAGGACGAATCCTGTGAGCGAGAAAATACTTATAATATGCGAAGTGCTTGAAGTGACTCCATACGAGCTGTTAGGTGGTACGGACGGCAGGGGTGAGAGGAGCAATCCTTCCGATGTGATAATCATAGATAAGAATACTGAGCACGGAGAGATCATATGTGAGTATCTTGCTATGGACGACCGTATGCAGCAACGTATTATCGGATATATGAAGGCGCTGCAGGAGGCAATGAACAAACAACAAATGAAAGGTTGTAGGACTAAAACTGCTAAGCCAGGTAAGCTTAATAAGTCAAGCAACAAAAAATCAGATCCTTTAATTATAGTATAAACATATTGTAGGGAGATGTAATATTTGCATCTCCCTTGAAATATAAAATAATATTCGTATAAACGACAATATGCAGATAAGCAAAGGAGAAGCAGAAAATGAGCCAATTATTTGATGATTTATGCACCAGGTTGAATCAAGCTATTGACTATGCCAAAGGAAATGGAGAGGCAATATTACCGGATTATTATGTTTATCCCGCCACCTTTAAATATATTGAAGGTCAGGAGATTTCAGTGGTTTTTCATGATCTTGGTTGTGCCACAAGCGGTGTCGACGCTGCTGACGCCCTTAAGTCTGCCAGGGAGTTACTTGGAATTACTATGTATGGAATGGAAAAAGATGGTGATGAGATACCTGCTCCTACTTCTCTTGATCAAATCCCGGTTGAGAAAAATGAACATACGGCTTTGGTTGACGTATATATGCCCCCGATAAGGATGGCCGGAGAGACGAGATAGAATAGGAGGTTGGTTTATGGAGAGACTTATGTCACTGGGGACGGGTCTTTTTGACACATTTTAATGTGAAAAACCTTGTCAGACTCACATTGAGCTTGGCAAGGCTTTTTTTGTTTGTATCATAGAAAGTCAATATTATTGATTGTAATTGTTTGAGCTTTCGTTGGTGGGGATACG
>JAEEKN010000407.1 GCA_016282435.1 Lachnospiraceae bacterium
ATCTTTGGATTCGTAATATGGTATTGGTTGTCATGCGGAAAAATTTATCAGATATTCTGTGATATTTTTGAGTGCTTATATATGGTTATCTTTTTTATCTTATTGGTTTATATTAGCATTAAATTGATAAAAAATGATATTTATAAAAAAATTATAGTGAATAAAGGAGTCTTTTATAATGCTAATATAATTGGGATTAACAGCTTTCCGGGCTTTGTAAAAGGAAAGGATGTTCATTTTATAATTGAATTTAATGATAATGGAGAAAAAAGGTTATTTTACACGCAAGGATACAATATTGACCCGGAAAAAACTTTAATTAACAAAAAATGTAAAATCTTTAGGTATAAAAACAGATTTTTTGATGATGGATACAATATAAAGCAAAAGGGGATAGACAAAGATGAAAATATTAGTCTTTTAAAATATGAAGATTTTTCGTCACGTTATAAACGTAAAAAAAAGGCTTTTGTAAATTAATATGTTTATGAGGTCTAATTCTGGTAGGAAGTATCGTGTTCTCTTTCGAAATTGTTAATTGATGTAATATATTCTTAAAGGTACACGGTACCAAAGATAGAGAATTAGGGCTCATGGGAGCTACCCCGAATTTTGCTATCTGACAAGATGAATTGGTATAGGTAGAAGAGGAAAAACAAAATGGAGTCAGCATTTTCGCTTGATAAAGTTTTCTACGAGCAGATTAATGAAAAAATGACATCTTTAGGGTATAAATATGTAAGAAAATACAAGATGTTTATGAAAGTAACTGGTAATATGCTGTTAAAGTATTTATACATTGAAAGGTTTTCAATGATAAATAGGGGAATTTTTCGTTTTATGATTAGTGGAAATGTTAGATCGGTGTATGCCGATTCATTTGAGAAAAAAAGTTTGGTGGTAGAAACATTAAGAAACTGTACGTATTATGATATTAAAGCTGGTTTTGAAAATAATTATCCCAAAGAGTATAAATGTAGCGTTGATGATGTTGAACATGTTATAAATCAGGCGTTTGAAGATGTTGAAAAAGGTATATTAAAAGAAATTGATAGTGTTGATTCGTTTGAAAAATACATTCGTTTTTGTCAAGTCTATAATTATGGACAGATATGTAGTGCATCAGAACATTGGAAAGACTCACTTTCGTTAATAGTAGAGGGTGATCATAATGATATGTATGATACTTTAGAGATGACTGTTAAGGCGTTTGAAAAAGTGGATGGCAAGGAATCGGCGGAACGACAGTATCCACTATTTCATAGAGCTATTGTTGAATTGGTAGCCGGCGAGCGAGATAAAGTGTATAATAATCCGATATTATACAAAGAGGCATTGGAAGAGGCAGAGAGACGCAAAGAAGCCAATACGCAGACATTAATGACACTAAAACTTATCTGATACATAAAACAACACGGCAGGATTAGAGGAAGATATGGAACCTATGGAGTTTATGAGCAAGTATGCTCAACATCTGAATGAAAGCCAGAAAAAAGCAGTACAGGCTGTAGATGGTCCGGTGCTTCTTCTTGCCGTACCCGGAAGCGGAAAGACAACAGTGCTTGTCACGAGACTTGGATATATGCTTATGTGCAAAGGTATCCGTCCGGAGAATATCCTAACGCTTACATATACTGTGGCTGCTACCAAAGATATGGCAAACCGGTTTTCAAGCCTATTTGGGGGAGCTTATGCTTCGGGGTTGGAATTTAGGACAATAAATGGTATATGCCAGAAAATAATATTACGATATTTTAAGATGACCGGAAAGAATGATGAAGCCATCTTCAAGCTGATTACTGATGAAAAAGATTCCGGTAGGATTCTGACAGATATACTCATAAAGATAATGGATGAGTATCCAACAGAGAGTGATGTAAAGGGGTATAAGACTCTTATAACATACTGCAAAAACATGTTACTCACAAATGAGGAGATAGAAGAACTTGGCAGGGAAGAAGGCATCAAATTATCAGAAGCATATCAGATGTATAATAGTTATCTTGTCAGTAATAAATTAATGGACTATGATGATCAGATGGTTTATGCATACAGGATGCTTATACAGTTTCCCTGGCTTCTTAAAGATTGTCAGGATACCTATAAATATATATGTGTAGATGAAGCACAGGATACTTCGAAGATTCAGCATAAAATAATCAGTTTGCTTGCAGGGCAGAACGGGAATCTTTTTATGGTGGGCGATGAAGATCAGAGTATATATGGTTTCAGGGCTGCTTATCCGGAAGCGTTGCTGAATTTCGAAAATGAGCATCCTTCAGCGCTCACTTTAATCATGGATACGAATTATCGTTCCAATCCCAAAATAGTAGACGCTGCCGATAAGTTCATTCAATTCAACAAGGAGCGACATGAAAAGCATATGCGTCCTACAAAGGTTACTGGGGCGGATATTAGGTACATAGATCTTAAAAATCGGCGCAACCAATACAATTATCTTATCAAAGTTGCTGAAAACTGCCAGACTGAGACAGCAGTGTTATACAGGGATAATGAGAGTGCACTTCCGCTCATAGACCTATTAGATAGGCAGGGGATTGGTTATAGGATGAAGAGCATAGATATGGCTTTCTTCACTAGCAGGGTGGTCACAGATGTTACAAACATAATGAGATTCGCCATAGACCCTTGTAATACTGAGTTGTTTATGAGGATATATTTCAAATGCCAGACATATCTTAGGAAGGCTCAGGCGGAGGAAATGTGCAGGATAAGCTCGCGGGAAGGTATAACGGTTCTTTCTGCAGCTGAGAAGTGTTTAGATATAAATGGTATGGTTGTAGGGAAGTGCAAGGCTATGTCTACAAATCTTGCAAGCATGCTGCGAGAGACACCGGATAAGGCTTTGTTTCGTATAGAAAATCCTATGGGGTACGGAGAATACCTTGACCGAAACAGTATAGACGATAATAAGTTGTATATACTGAAATTGCTGGCATATAGCGAGGATAATGTTGGCAGTTTTCTTGATAGACTGGGATACCTACAGGAAATGCTGCAGAAAAAGGAGCCGGACTACAGTCAGAAATTCATTCTTTCGACGATACATTCCTCAAAAGGCTTGGAATATGACAAGGTTTTTCTGATGGATATATGCGATGGAGTATTTCCAAGCAAAGCAGTTTTGTCGGCATCCCATAAAAGCCAAGAGATGAAAAACCTTGAAGAGGAGCGTAGGTTGTTTTATGTCGGAATGACCAGAGCCAAGTATGAACTCAATATCTTCTGCATGAATGGGGAGACATCTCGATTTATAAGAGAGCTGAAAGGACCTGAAGAAAAGAAAGAGCTAAACAAATCCGGGACTAGACAGGATGTGCGCCATAATCAGGGTAAAACAGTCCAAACAGGATTTGGGAAAAAGAAAAGTGTAAAAGCTGTCCAGAAAGAACTTCCTTCATATATGAAAAATGAGATATCAAAACCTAAGAGTAGTTTTAAGCTTCGAAAAGGAACTCGCGTTATTCAGGATAGATTTGGGACCGGAACTGTTACAGCTTTAATGTTCAAAGATGGAAAGAACGAGGGGAATTTTGAAGTTACATATGATACAGGGGAAGTAAAGAAGTATTATTTTCCTATGGCTTTCGCGGGAGGCATGAGGCTGGCAAACGGAGACAAGGTGCCGATAGAATACTAAGTTTATAGTGTCACGTACCCAGAGTATGTACTGTGTACCTTTTCGGGATTTTTAAATGATGTAATATATTCTTAAAAGTACACGCTACCGATTTGAAAGTAACTTGTTTTCGGTACTTTATATAACAATTATCTTTGACAAAGGAAGAGGCTATGGATTGTTTTGATGAACTTGTTGAAGAAACAAAAAATGAAATAAGGATATTGCTGAAAAATCCGGATAAGAAACCTGATTATATGACAGATGCTCAGTTAAGAGATGTTCAAAGTGAAATCATCAAAATGGTTCGTATAAGAGATCCACAGAAGTTTTATCCATATTATCCCAAAGGAATGGCAGACGCTTGCTGGCCTGATGATCATCCTCTTGTTATTAAACTTAACAAGCTTTGGGATATCTATATGAATATACACATGGAGGTCTGACCCCGCGGGCGTGTTTCTGTGTTATTTTATTTCCGGACGTAGCTCAAGGAGTTTATAGTGTCAGGCACCGGGGGGTTAGGAAAACGAGCGGGAATCCTCGGTTCTTCAAGTGCCGAGATGAAAGCGACTTGATTTTTATTAATACTACTTTTATTAATACTATGCAAGAAAGCGACGAAATATATGAACAGTTGTTCGTTTTTTCCTTGCTTTTTTATTTCTTATGTGGTATACTATATGCATGAAAGAAAATCTTATACATTATCGCACATCTGTGTGCAATATCAATTACCATGTGGTATGGTCTGTAAAATACCGTCGCAAAGTCCTGGATACTGAGGTCG
>JAEEKN010000408.1 GCA_016282435.1 Lachnospiraceae bacterium
AATTTTAGGAAATTTCAAGGTTGTCATGCTATTCAGTTATCAAGGTTGTTTGTTGCTTCAGACCCCCGGGATCACATCCCTCAAGGAGCGTCAGCGAATGGTATTATATCACCCACATTTTTGTTTGTCAACACTTTTTTTGCATTTTTTTAAACTTTTTTTCAAATTCTGTTTTTTTATATTTCAGGGCGACGGGAAAAGCCTTATTTTATCGGGTTCCGCGGGCTTTTTCAAACCTTTGTACGTTTGGCAGAAAAAAGACAATCCGAGAAAGATATTCTTGAAAACTTTTGTATCCTTCCCAAATTGTCTGACAATTTCTTTATTTAAGGATTGCCTTGTGGAAAGTCTTCTTTCCCTTCTTTATTTTTACACCTTCTTTTAATAAGTCCTTGCTTATCATTTCACTGAATGAAGCTACCTTATTTCCGTTCACCAGCATACCGCCCTGTTCGATCAGACGTCTTCCCTCGCTTCTCGAAGGTACCAGCTTGCATGCGCTGAGCAGATCGATGGCGCTGATTCCTTCATCGGTTACCTGGTCCGCGGTAAGTTCCGTTGTAGGCATATTTGTATCATCTCCGCCACCTGCAAAAAGTGCTTTTGCTGTAGCTTCTGCTTTGTCAGCTTCTTCTTTTCCGTGAACGAGTTCGGTCAGCTCGTGTGCCAGCAGCATCTTCTTCTCATTAATACGTGAGTCATCCCACTTCTCTATCTCGCGGATTGTTTCCATAGGTAGGAATGTCAACAGCTTAATGCATTTCATAACATCTGCATCGCCTACATTACGCCAGTACTGATAGAATTCGAACGGTGATGTCTTCTCGGGATCGAGCCATACTGCGTTTCCTGCGGTCTTGCCCATTTTTTTGCCCTGTGAATCGGTGAGCAGAGTAATGGTCATGCAATGCGCGTCTTTGCCCAGTTTCCTGCGGATAAGTTCTGTACCGCCCAGCATATTGCTCCACTGGTCATCTCCGCCGAACTCCAGGTTACATCCGTACTTCTGGAACATGTAATAGAAATCGTAGGACTGCATGATCATGTAGTTAAACTCCAGGAACGAAAGTCCTTTTTCCATACGCTGCTTGTAACATTCTGCTCTTAACATGTTATTTACCGAGAAACATGCGCCAACCTCACGGAGCAGTTCTATATAGTTCAGATTCATCAGCCAGTCCGCATTATTTACCATAAGTGCCTTGCCGTCCGAGAAATCGATGAAACTTTCCATCTGCTTCTTAAAACATGCTGCGTTGTGATCGATGTCCTCTCTTGTCAGCATCTTTCTCATATCGCTTCTTCCGGAAGGATCACCGATCATGGTTGTTCCTCCTCCGATAAGCGCGATAGGTTTATTACCTGCCTGCTGAAGTCTCTTCATAAGTGTGAGTGCCATAAAATGGCCTGCTGTAAGTGAGTCTGCAGTACAGTCAAAGCCGATATAAAATGTTGCCTTTCCTGTATTGATCAGCTCTCTGATCTGTGCTTCATCCGTTACCTGAGCGATAAGTCCACGCTCAACCAGTTCTTCATAAATTCCCATAGTGTCTCCTTTCTTTGTCTTCCAATAGATATATTTTTCCGGATTATGTTTCAGTAAAAAAGCCCTCTGTCCCGTCATCCGGAACAGAGGGCGAAAATTCCGCGGTACCACCTCTATTTAAGTACTTCTCACAAAGTACTCCTCATCATGTGCCAACACACACTTCACGCGATATCGGGCGTACCCGTCTGTCCCTACTAAAAGCTCTTTCAGGAAGCGGCTCCGGAACGTATTCAATATATATCCGTTATGTTCTCACACCTGCCGAACACTCTCTGAAAACTTCCATATACCTACTCTTTTCCTTCATTGCCTTGCATGATATAATAATATAGTTTACCAAAAAAATCAAGAACTTTTTTAAATTCTTTCCCCGGATCATTGCTTTTTAGCGGATTTGCATGCCTCAAAGGCGACCGTATCCGTTTCCTCCAGCAGGCTTTCTCCCGGATTCATGGCCATGCACATGATAAAATATCCGTCCTTGAGTGAATAATATATTACGGTGTGCATCTTCTTTTCGAGAATATTTCCTATACCGGTTGTTTTTCCTATATATATATAATCTTCTCTCAGAATTTTGTTATTGGCATCAGTAAATCCTACCTTCTGGCCCATCGCATTTATAAACGCATTCCCGATTTCCTCGAATTTTTCCCCGGAGTCTACTGCTTTTTCATATTCGTCCTTCGGAACGCTTATAGCTTCATAGATTATTATCGAGGTACTGCCGGCATATCCTTTTATGGAGTCGGTATTATCCTGGTTTTTCGCAGACAGGCTCACCCATAGCTTATTTACCGGGAAAGTTATTTCGCCGACATTCACCGTCGCATCAAACATCGGTATTTTTTTTGCATTTACGGTGACCACACAGGTAAGTGTCTCGGTTCCAAACGTTGCTGTAATATTGCATGTTCCCGCTCCCTTTGCTGTGATCTTGCCTTTTTTTACGGTAGCCACATTCTTATCCGAAGACGCCCATGTAATCTTTTCTGAAGTTCCTTTTACGGTTATCTTCTTACTGTTTCCTATTTCCAGAGTCAGTTCCTTTTTACTGAGCCTGACCTTTGCCGCCTGTACCGCTGTTTCAGACCCGAGTGCCAGAACTCCGGCCATCACCAGGAACAGCATGAGAAATATTTTTATTTTTTTCATATTAACTACCTCACAATTAACACAGTGTAAGTTTACCCATATCACCTCGAAAACGCTTCCAGCGTTTCCTCAGTAACAAAACTATGCTCCGCATCTTCTGTTTTGTTATATTAGTGGGTATAATACCACAGCCCGAATGTTTTTGTCAACAAAGTTTACTTTTTTGGGGTTGTATGCTATACTCATAGCGTTTGAAAAAAAAATTTAAGGGGAAAACATGAAAAAAGATAATACTCCGAAAGATACTAAAAAGCAGAGTAAGCTGTATAAATTTTTAAAAGTAATGATCTGGATAATGGCAATCTTTGTCGTTATCCTGCTGGGTGCCAGACTCTACTTCAGGCTTCTGGTATCAAGCTACTATGACAACTCCGAAAAAACATTTGAAATTCCTGATATAAACAGTGGCTTTATCGCCCAGGGACTTGCGTTTGATGACAGGAGCGGATATTTTTTCACCACGGGATACATGAACGACGGCAGTTCCTCTCCTATATATATAGTAGATAAAACTACGGACGAGTGCCTAAAAAGGCTTATCATGCAGAATCCCGATGGCACGGAATTCTACGGTCACGCAGGCGGGATTGCCGTTCACAACGACTATATATATGTAGCGGGAAGTGCCGACCACTGCCTTTATGTCTTTAGTTATGACGAGGCCATAAATGCAGAAGATAACCACTCCCTAAAGAGCCTCGGAACATTCCCGATGCCTGATGATATGAGTGTCGCATTTACATACTCCGACTCCGATGTGATCTATGCCGGAGAGTTCTACCGCGACCCCAACTACAGTACCGATGAAAGCCACAAAAT
>JAEEKN010000409.1 GCA_016282435.1 Lachnospiraceae bacterium
AACGCCTTCAGCGTTTCCTCGGTAACAAAACGATGCTTCGCATCTCATTTCAGTCGGGGCTTGAACCCCGCCTGAAACGAAGATCTCCCCCCACCTTCGCTACGCTAAGAGGTGGGGGATATCTTCTGTTTTGTTATATGTCATCACCACAAAGTGATGATGACAGTCAGTTTGCGTGACGCTTGACGCAATCATTCAAAGAAAACTCGAAACGAAGTGGAGAGTTTTTATCCTAAAAGGAGGACTATAGAAAAATGGACCACGATTACATAATCGCAACGGCATCGACCTGCGATCTTACAAAAGAATACCTGGCAGAGCATAACATCCCATTTATCAAATACTCTTATTCGATGGATGAAAAGGTTTATTATGATGACTGCAGTGAGGATACCCGTAAAGATGTATATAAAAAGATGAGAAACGGTACTCTGCTCAATACCGCTGCCATCAACACATATGCATACAAGGAGTTCTTTGAGGAGATAATCAAGGAAAGAGGAGAAAAAAATATAGTTTTCCTGGATATGGCTAAGGCTATGTCCGCCTCACACAAATTTGCCGAAGAAGCTATTGAGGAATTAAAGGAGAAATTTCCCAAGCTCGAAATAGTTTACGTTGATACATGCTGTGTTTCCGGTGGTCTGGGACTTTTAGTGATGAATGTTGTAAGAAACTATGAGGCAGGTCTGGGCTACAAGGAAATGCTGCAGTGGATAGAGGACAATAAGTTTAAGATTGCCCACAGATTTACTGTAGATGACCTTTCTTACCTTAAGCGTGGAGGACGTGTATCAAATTCTGCAGCTTTGGTAGGTACCCTGCTTAACATAAAGCCTGTACTTTATGTTCCAAACGAAGGTACACTCTTGGTATCATCCAAAGTCAGAGGACGAAAAAAAGCACTCAACACCATCATAGATTCCATCAAAGCAGAGATCGGCAATCCCGACGGTAATGAATTTCTGATAAATCATGCCGACTGCGATGAAGATGCCGAATATGTCAGAGATAAATTAAAAGAAGCCTATCCTTCAATAGGCGAAATACATATTCAAGGCCTCGGCGTAGTCATTGGTGCCCACTGCGGTCCCGGATTACTTGCTATCTTCTACATGACCTCACAAAGAAATCCCTGATATATACTTATGTAACAAATAGCCAACCCTAAGGGGTTGGCTATTTGTTATATAAAATCTTTAATACTTTCAAGTATCTCTTTAAAATCCACAGTGCATTTACCATTCCAGATTCCTACAGGTATCTCATCTACAAATGAATACTCCACCGGATCTGGAGATTTTTCAAAGAAATAAACAAGTACCTTCCTATTTTCGGGCATCACAATCCAGTATTCACGCACTCCGGCATTTTTGTACTTTAGGAGTTTACGGACAGTATCATGATACCAGTTTGACGGTGACAGTACTTCCGCCACAAAATCCGGAGCCCCGACTATACGCGGCTTTGTGATTTTATTTCTGTCACAAACCACAAACACATCAGGTTCAACTATAGTTTTATCATCACTATCAAGTTGGACATCCACAGGTGCAATAAACGGTACACATGAGCCTTTATTTACTTTTATATGGTAACGCAAACTTGCATATATTTCTCCTGCTATCATTTGATGATGAGCTGTCGGAGCTGCCATGTCATAAAACACTCCATCTATCATCTCGACCCTCTCATCATCAGGAAGAGCCAGATAATCTTCCAAGGTTTTATCTGCATTAGAGGACAGATCCATATCCCCCAGCCTTTCTTTCCACAAATTGTGCATCCTGACATAATAGTCCAGTAATCTGACTACATAATCCGGAGCACGCCTGCCGTCCCTTTCCCATTCCGTAACCGTTCGGTATGGAATGTTATAGCGCTCACAGAATGCTCTTCTGTTTAGGCCTGTACTTTCCCGTATTCTTTTTATCTCTTCTGATTTATCCATGTCTCACCTCATCCTGTACACATTGTGTATTAATTTTATCACTTATTACGATAGCTGTCAATGTTAATGTAAAAGCCTGCACAATTCAACCTGTTTTATCATCTAGGATATTACTCGGTAAAAATTCCATTGACAAAAGTTATAAAAAAGTTATAAATTGTTATAACAAGCTATTAAAAAATCATAGTTATAAAAAGTTATACACGGGGTTTTCTATACAAACTTAAAAGGAGACTTAAAGATATGATCATATTAATCGGAGGCAGTTCCCATGTAGGGAAGACTTTTTTGGCACAGAAAATGATGGAAGAACTGAAAATACCCTATCTTTCCCTGGATCATCTAAAAATGATGTTTATCAGAGGAAGACTTACAGATCTTACGGTAGAGGATGACTATGAGATGAGGTATTTCCTATGGCCGTATGCTGCCGAACTTATAAAGACAGCGATTGAGAACGATCAGAACATGATAGTCGAAGGCTGTTATATACCGTCCGAATGGCGGGAACAGTTTGATGATTCCTACTTAAAAGATATCAAGTGTTTCTTTATCACCATGTCCGAGGATTACCTGAGACAAAACATTTCAAAGCTCACAGAATACGGAAGTGTTATAGAAAAACGTCTGGACGATGAGGTGGATCTCGAGCGTCTCATAAACTGCAGCCGTGAGTTTAAGGAAGAAGCCGGAGAACATGATATCCCCGTAATCGAAATCACAGATAAATACGATATCGAAGATATCCTGACCCGGGCACTTAACATTGTAAACTCATAAATATGCGACAAAAGCGGGCGGCCCATTTCGAGATACCCTCTCACTAAGATTAGGATAATGTAACTTTTGAAATCATCTTTTTTATCTTTTTTTCGTTATCCCTCGTAAAATCACTAAGTTCATAGGATCTGATGCGCTGATTTACCAATAGAGGTTCTGCAAAACCATTTTTCACCAGCACTGACAATCTGTTAATTATCGTTTTGTTTGTCACCCCCATTTCACGGCTGACTTCGATTGGCGTAAACTCTCCTTTATATCTCTTTATCAAAAACAGGAGCAGTTCCTTCTCCTTACCCTTTAAATATGATAAGCTTCCGCTTACTTCATCCTCCATAGAACTTTCTGCCAG
>JAEEKN010000410.1 GCA_016282435.1 Lachnospiraceae bacterium
ACAGACCGTAGAGAGGCTTTCACCTGATAAGTATGGGTGTGAGAGCCTCTTTGTTGAATATTTCGTTAATGAGCAAATGGAAGATGATTTTCCTTTGATAGCTCATGACTTTTATTTGCATGAATTCTCCAATCTATCAGAATATGAGAATGTAGAGTATTTATATATTGATAGAGGAATCGATGAGGTCGGAGATGTTTATATCAGATTCACACTTAATATGATGATGAATGCCGTTAATGGCGGAAGCGAGTATGCAAAATCTCTCTTTATATATCTGTATAAGACATATTACAAGAAAGAATATAAGATTCTGAAGAAGTTTTCGTCCATTTGTGAGGACGATGTCTTTTCTATTGTTGAGGATGATTACGGAAAGAGCGTGTTTCTTCCGGCACTTGCCAGGGTTATGACAATGTCTAAGATCATGGGGATTGAACTGGATCAGGATCTTGATGATCTGTATAACCGTATGAACACCAACAGTGAATGGGGAGGAAAGCCGGGAGTTGATTACAGCTTTGAACAGGCAACCGGAGATGCTTATAGGAGCTGTTACGAAGAGATAAAAGAAAAATATGATATGGAGACCCTTTATTCTCTTGATGCCAAAGTTTCTGAGTTTCTTGCAAATTCACTTATGTGGGCAGGCTTTGGACCATATCTCGTTGATAATGCTGATATGAACGATACCGGTCTTCTTGAACGTCTGGGGCTGGCATTATCTATATACAAGAAAACATACCCGGGACGTGAATATACCATTGAGGATATTGTTGTATATGCCGCTATATTGCATGCTGCCAGTGCGCTTGCCTGTAGTACGGACATGTATAGCGAATCATTGAAGACATTTGCTTTTGGGCGTGACGGAACTGACTTTTATGATTTTAATCCCGAACTGTTTATTCCTGAAGAGGTGTCAACTAAGGGAAAGAACTTGAACGTTGCAGTCAATAAAAAGGAAGAAAAAGCTCCGATACCGGTTGAAAAGCATAAATATGATGAGGATGCTATGATTGCCGAACTGGATTCGGTGCGCCTAAAAGTCAGAAAGCTTGAAATGGATAATCAGGAGCTCCGAAAGTCTATAGATGGTAAGAGACAGCTTGAAGAAGATGTCAAATCGGTAAAAGAAGAGCTTGAGGCTGCTAATCGGGAATTATCGGCTCTTCGAAATTATGTCTATAATCTTACGGAGAAGGAAGAAGCTGAGCAGAGTATTTCCATAGATGAAATGAAGAAGGTTTTATCCGATCGCCGCATTATCATTATTGGTGGTCATTCCAATTGGGTATCAAAGATGAGAAATGAGTTCCCGGATTGGGTATTTATCAATCCTGAGGCAAGTGGATCCACTGATTCATCGATAGTTGATAAAGCTGATCGCGTATACTTTTTTACGGATACGATAAGCCATTCTAAGTATTACCAGTTCATGAACACTGTCCGGGAGCGTAAAGTGTCTTTCGGATACATACACGGGGTTAATATCGAAAAGAATATACGAGGGATATACGAAGATTTTAAATAAATATTGAAAGGCTGGATTCCGAAGAGGATCCGGTCTTTTTGATTTCTGGAATTATAAATTCTTGACAGGTGTACAATGTACGTGTATTATAAACGTACATTGTACGCCACTTTTGGATAAGGAGGAATCGAATATGAAAACCGTTGATTATAGCATCGAAGGAATGAATCTTAAGATTGAGATGGATATGAACTTGGATTCTGAGAAAAGAATAACGGCCTACTACATTGAGGCTATCCGTAATCAAACAGGAATGACTCGCCCACAGTTCAGTGATTGGCTTGGAGTGCCCCTTCGTACCCTTCAGGCGTGGGAGAAGGGCACCAGGGAAATGCCTGAATACGTCCTCAGGCTCATTGCTTATAAGGTTCGTATGGAAAAAGAAGCCGGAAGAATATGATCATACAGAAGGAGGTGCTTATGTTAATAAACAATATAGAAGTAAATATCAGCCGGATGACCCTTGAAGATGCTAATGAATTGACCCCGTTCCGTGATCCGGAGAGTGGATCATATGTAACAGATGCTGTGGTCGATATAGAAGGTATGAACTTTCAACCGGCATATGATTTTGAAACCATTGACGATGAAACGAAGCTCACCTGTATATACCTTACTGCTGAAAAGGGTGGGGAGGATGTCTTGGAAAGGATTTTTACCTGGAAGGACCGGATCGTTGAAAAGTATGACTGTGAACCCTGGACAGATGAATATGAACAGCCGGACTATAACGGAGAATTCGGATATGAGGGCGATGATGACCATTGGACTTTATATATATCCACCAATTCCTTTAATCTTGATTATGATATAAGGATTACAATTGACTGATATGTGGCGGGCTTAATGCCCGCCATTTTTAAAACCATATAATTCCAAAATGCCTCAAACCCAGTGACGGCTAGGCTTTGAACTACTTTTTTAAAGGGGTGATTATGGTACAGCACTTTTGATAGGATTTAGACAAGGTAGACAAGGACTAAAGTTGGATTCAGGCGGGTCTGTGTCCCAAATATTACCCATGAAATGCTGTAGGCTTGTTTTAAGCGATTTAAGCGATTCAGTTCGAGATATATTATCCAATGAATTTACAAAGATTGATGCAGCTTTAGCGGATGTAATCGAAATTAATACAGAATAAAGACTATTCGGGCGGTAGCAGTATATGACGAATGTGAGCGAAAAAACTTTATATGAAGAACAAGTAAATCACTTCATAACCCAAAATCTCACCGGTTCTATTTATGACGTTGTTATATGGGGAGAAGAACTCTATGACAAGAAAATTGTCGTATATCCAAAGAAAATCAAGCACATACCCGGATATGGAGGGGTTAGGGACAAATTGACTAATGCTGCCGTTGTATATTTTGATTTTTCGAATCCCCAATTCATAAAATGGATTATTCTGCGGTTTGATAGAGAAAGTTCAACGCTGTATCTTCCTGAATGTAATTTTAACTCCGTATGGATATACCTTCGAAAAAGTGTTGATCTGGGTATTAGAATACAACGCGAGTTAGGAAACAATATACAGATACAGCTTTCAAAGGAAATAGTCGATCTTTCGTTACTTCACAGGTCCGGAAGCGTGGCTGACATAAAAAAAGGTTATCTGACTTTTGTAGCAAAAGAACTGTCCGCTGAGTTGATAAAGGCAAAAGGAAGAAAACAGAGTTTATTGAATGACCCGAAAAATATCTATTTCTATGCCTATAATAGTCGTTGTTTTCATGATAAGGATTGTGATTGCACGAGTAATCTGGAACCGGAGTATTTTATGGCATCCAGTACTATCCCTAACGGATATGAACCGTGCAGAATATGTGTACGAAAGATGTGTGTCAGGAAGATGTGCGGTTCTAATGTAAGGGTCATGCGCGCTGTGGATCATATCGTGAAGAAGTATGGAGTCAATGATGATTATCTGAAGAAATATGCATATGAATATAATCTAAAACTTCGGATGAATTCATATAATGAGCTCATTGTTATCGGAAAAGAAGATACATGGATGATCAGAGGCTTTAAATACAGATATTTGACTTTGTGGCACAACAATTATGTAAGAGTTGGACATCACGAAAGGCATATAACTGAAGGATTTCATCCTCAGAATTTTGACGGAAAAACTTTATGTGAAATGTTTGAATACATAAATGAATACGCTTTTGAAAAGCATCTAGAAAAGCAATATCTTGAGAACCAAAAAGAGTTTGAGCTGATTAGGGAACAACTGGTTACGTATTTGAACAAAAAAACATCCTGGGATACCTTTAAACAACTACAGATGATTTAGAAAAGGAGAAAAATATGACTAGAGAAGAATATGATGAAGAAATTGAAACCGGTATGACGGACGCGCAGTTTAGAGTGCTGCTGATCAGCATACTGGAATATGTTAAGAAGGCGGATAGTCTTGAAGACGTGAAAAATTATCTTAAGTGTTTGATAAAAGGATTGGATTGAGGAGGATATGCATATGTATTGTCCTAAATGTCAGAGCGAAAATGTTAATACTCAGGTAATAAATACCGTTGTTCTGAAGGATAAGCACCGCGGCCTCATTTGGTGGCTTCTTATAGGGTGGTGGTGGATACCGATAAAGTGGATCTTCTTTACACTTCCTGCACTTCTTTTTGCTATCTTCGGACATAGAAAACAGAAGGCAGTAAATAAGAAGGAAACCGTCTGTGTATGTCAGAATTGCGGTTATAGCTGGAAAATTTGAGCTGGGAGGATGCTTATGATCACATATGAAAAAGCATTGGAAACGGCAAAATACATCAGAAATGACATCACTCAGGTATGTGAGTATGAAAAAGCCTATGTTTTCAGTAACCCTAAAGATGCTGATTATATTGGTGGCGTCCATAGCCCTGTGGTTGTTCTAAAGGAGGATGGCAGTTCGACCAATATGGCGGCTTTTGTATATTCAGGAACAGGTAAGGAACTTGGAATGAGGGATATATGATATGTCCAGGATCATTTTTTGGCTGAAAAAAGCCTTCA
>JAEEKN010000411.1 GCA_016282435.1 Lachnospiraceae bacterium
AACGCCTTCAGCGTTTCCTCGGTAACAAAACGATGCTTCGCATCTCATTTCAGTCGGGGCTTGAACCCCGCCTGAAACGAAGATCTCCCCCCACCTTCGCTACGCTAAGAGGTGGGGGATATCTTCTGTTTTGTTATATGTATGATCAAACGGTTGCAGCCTGACGGATGCAATTTCACGAGTCCGCCATCAGCGTTAAAAACTGTTCAGCCATTAATGTATACCTCCCAACGCCATTATAAAAAATTTATCTATATATTTTTTTCAATCACTTTGACCAGTTCTGCCAGTCCCTTTTCATCTTCTACGGTAAAGCGTGATTTGACAGGACTGTCAATGTCAAGTACACCGATGATTTTATCATCATGATGTATAGGTAAAACAATCTCCGATTCAGAAGCACAGTCGCACGCAATATGCCCTTTAAACAGATGCACATCTTCGACGCGAATGATCCGTTTTTCCTTTACTGCAGTTCCACATACTCCTTTCCCTATGGGGATTCTCATACATGCAGTCTTTCCCTGGAACGGTCCCAATACCAGTTCTCCGTCCCGTATCAGATAAAAGCCTGCCCAGTTCAGGTTTTCAAGAGATTCAAACAAAAGTGCAGAGACATTAGCATAAAGTGTGATATCCCATGTACTGTCTTCGGCAAATGCCTTTGCCTGTTCAACCAACAAACTATAATCTTTCATACCAAAAATCATTTTATATACCTTTTTTCCAAAATCTATTTTACTTAGGTTTTATTTGTTCACAGAAAACTATATTTCTTCCCTGTTATTTTATTTCAAGTTCTAAAACTGAATTTTCAAAACCTTTTGCAGATATCTTTAATGAAATTTTACCCGGTTTATATCCGGATCTGATAATTGCCATAGCACGTCCCCTGAAGCTGACTGTATCGCCATCGGTATAATCATCTTCCGTTATAGGATTCGCAGAACCAAAACCGGCCAGTTTCCCGCAACCGGACAGTTCAGCATGAAGATCCACTTCTGCATCTGGAACAAGTCTTCCATCCTTATCGGTTAATTCAATGCATGTATAGATCAGATCATGCCCATCAGCATTCATTACTGTTTTCTCCGGTATAAGCTTTATCTTCTCTGCTTTGCCCGATGTATATAGTATATCGTGGCTTACTTCAATTCCATCTTTGTAACTTATAGCAATAACCTTTCCCGGTACATACACGGTTTCAAAGCAGACAGAATTGGGCATTGGACGTTCTCGGCTGATAATCTTTTTTCCAAGTGACTTGTCATTTACGATCACTTCTACTTCATCCGCATTCGAATAAATCACAAGTTTTATAGGCTTATCTTCAAAACCGGAATAGTTCCATGTAGGACGTACATCAGGGAATCCCCACATAGTCATCACTTCTGTTTTTCCAAAGGTCTCAGGATGCATAGAATACAAAAATGTCTTTTTATTCCCCCATACAACACTTCTGTATGCTCCCTGCGGAAGCATATGTCCTGTTATATCAAAATCAGCATCATTCGCGGTCCTCCATGGATAAGGTGAGCCCGGTGCCGGCATCAGGGACCATGGATTTTTTACGGCCGGATGATCCTTATCAACATATACAGCCTTACCAATACCGGCTTCTCCTATGTAATCCCACGCTGTCCAGGTGAAATCACCTATGGCATACGGCAGTTTCTCGACAAAAGGCCATCTGTAGCCAATCTGTACTGCAAAGTTTTCCGATCCAAGTATGACCCTTTCCGGGAACAGTTCATGATCTCTTTCATACAGATCTTCCATATAGTTATATCCCACTATATCCAGTCCATTGGTAAAGGGCTCTGTTATTCTTTCCCAGCTTGTGTTAACCAGTCCGTCCGATGCATTCTGCTCCTGATTCTGTCCCCTGGCCAATTCATCATCAAGACCACTCCACAGAGAACAGATACCATTGCTCACAGGCCTTGTTCCATCCAGATTTCTGATTGTTTCCGCCAGCTGAGTGGCAAGGAAATAGCCATTGTCCAGCCCGCCCCTTTCAGGAATCTCGTTTCCTGTAGACCATATTATGACAGCAGGATGATTTCTGTCACGTCTTACAAAATTCGACAGATCCTTTTTCCAATCATTATCAAAAAACTGGCTGTAATCACCACCACGTTTGGCTGTTCCCCATGCATCAAAAGCTTCATCGAAAATATACATTCCAAGTCTGTCACATGCTTCCACCAGAGCTTTTGATGGCGGATTATGTGCGGTACGTATCGCATTGAAGCCTAAGTCTTTAAGTTTCTTGACTTTTCTGGCCTCCGCTTCATAAAGTGATACCGCACCTAACAAACCATTATCATGATGCAGGCAGCCTCCTTTAAGCTTTACTGTTTTCCTGTTGATCTGAAGACCCCTTACCGAATCTGCCGTGATTGTTCTGATACCAAAAAGAACGGTTTCTTCATCTACAGTAGCATTTTTTTCTGCTATTAAATGAGTCCTGTAAGTGCCAATATTTTTAACCTGTACTCTTACCATGTACAGATTCGGGTTTTCTACATCCCAGAGCTCGGGATTTTTCAGATTCATCGTCATATGTGCCGTTTCTGTTGAGCCTTTATTGATCTGTATAACACGCTTTGTGTTCCCGAGAATCTCTTCTTTACCATCCTTAAAGATACAAACATTTACCTCTGCCAGACGTTTTTCCTGAGTGGAATTCTCCAGCTCTACATCCAGCCCCAGAAAAGCATACTCATCATCCACCTCTTTTGTATATACAAAAATCCCATCATTCACTATGTGCACCCTTGGACCATGGCAAAGCATCACGCCTCTGTACAGGCCCGATCCGGTATACCATCGCGAGTTCACGTACATGCTGGTATTCACATTGATAGTAATCCTGTTTTCTGCCCCAAAAGTTACATAATCCGTAAGATCAATGTAGCAGGGAGCATACCCGTAATGCTGGTTACCTACTTTGCACCCATTTACTTCAAACGTGGCATTCATCATAACGCCATCCAGTTTAAGTCCTACACATTCATTTTCCCATTCTTTAGGAATTATCACATATTTCGTGTAATTAGTGGTATCACCTATGAAATATCCGCTGTCCGACTTTGCCGGAGCATCAGATGAAACTCTTGTTCCTATCATCCCATCATGAGGAAGATCTACTTCAACACCCTGTACTTCATTCAATGCGCCCAGTGAATCTGCAAACCCTCTCCTAAACATCCATTTTTCATCAAGTCTAATGTTTTCCATTTTCCCTCCTATTGCTCTCCCGGCATTATCTAAACCTTCATCTGTTAAAATACTAAATCTGTCAGATTCAGGAGACGTAGTGCGTTGCCATAATACACGGCATCTTTTTCAGATTCATCCAGGCAATTATCCACCATTTCAAATGTTTCCTTCTGATCGCACCATGGACTGTCACTGGCAAACAACATGTGATCTACTCCGTTCTTTTCCACCATTTTCCTGAACAATTCCGGTTTAAGAGGCGGAACAAGTATCGGATTTGCCAAAAGGCTTTCCATACCCTTCTTGTTATTATGTAAAGGTCGTACAGGAGTCAAAGAAAACGAAGTGTCCAGATATGCTCCCCTTCCGCACAACAACTCATAAACATCTTCCCATAGTGCATATGATCCCATATGTGCAAGTACTATTTTTTCAGGCTTAACCTCGTCAAGCATCCGGCTTATCCTATACGGATCTGCAAAATCTCCCGGAAAACTTAAATCCCTTCCGGCATGTATTACTACTGTCAAACCAAGCTCGCCGGCATAATCTATTATCCTCAGATTCTTTATATCATCTATAGCAACTCCCTGATACAGAGGATGCAGCTTGATACCTTTTACGCCATCATTTTGCAGGCATTTAAGGATTTCCCTGTAATTCTCATTGTCAGGATGTATCCCGCCAAATGACAAAAGCCGTGGGAAATACCTGTCATTTACCTCTTTCGCAGTCCTGTTTATCGTCTCACACTGTGAAGGCTTGGTTACAACAGGTAAAATAACGCTCATATCGACCTTTGCCCTATCCATTGACCCTATGAGTGAAGAATTCGTAGCCTCTGTATAATAACGGATAGACGCATCACCGGCAATCTTAGGTATAACCTTTGGAGCAAGTTCGTCAGGGAAGGTATGTGTATGGAAATCAATCAGCATCTTATTCTCTCCAACCTATATTTATATCTTTTCTCTTAACCGAACATCAGGGGAATAAATTTTTTCACATATTTATCCCAGAATACCATGTCGTGGGATCCGGTATCTTCCTCGTATGTATGCGCTACATTCTCAGCTTCCAGGAAACGATGGAACTCCCTGTTGTTCTCAAGCAGGAAATCCTCCGTACCGCAGCACATGAATAACTCGGGCATAGTTTTTCCTTCAGCTTTTAGCTTTCTGACCAGGGTTTCCGGGTTGTTGTCGCTTTCAAGTACTTTTGAAGGATCTCCGAAACATTCCCTGTAAAATTCGTAATTTGCTACCGCATTTCCCTTTCCTTCGGTCATAGTAGCCACCTCATGCACTATAAGAGCAGAAGAAAGACCTGCTGCTTTTCCAAACACTTCAGGGTAATACAAGGCTGTATGCAAAGCACCGAAACCTCCCATGGACATGCCGCAGATGTATGTATCCTCCTTGCTCTTGGCAAGTCCAAACACTTTTCTCACATAGTTCACCAGTTCCTCTCCAATGAACTTGAGAAATTCATGCCCTGTGGATATGCCGTCTAACCAGAATGAATTTTCTCCACTGGGAATAACCACCGCAAAGTTATATTTCTCAGACAGATATTCCGGTATCCAGTTGCCCGCATCTCCTGTAAAACCATGTAAAAGGAACAACGTTTTTGTCGGCCTTTTTGCGTATTCGCTCTCCTGATTGATAAACATGGGCAGGTTTTCCCTTACCGCATCAGGAATATACATTTTAAATGTAGTAAACCTCTTTAAGCATGTTGAATGGAAACGGATAGTTAAATCTGACATAGCGTCCTCCTAATTATTTGCTTATGATTAAGTCAATGTTTCCTCAGTAACAAAACGATGCTCTGCATCTCTATTTTGTTATATATTATTTCATCGTTATAAGCTCATATTGTCTTGTACCTACACCGATTTTTTCTGCGTGTTCCAATGTTTCAGCCCATGAAACATTAGGATTGCTGTTGTGCCAAACATCACCATGGTCATGGAAATGTTCTCTTGCCATATTATCCCCAAGCTGGCTGTTTCGTATAGGCTCCGCCTTCTGGCAAAGATCCACGCACGCCTGATCTAGGGCAACAGGATCAAATGAAGCAAGCATTCCTATATCCGGAAGTATAGGTGCATCATTTTCACCATGGCAGTCACAATTAGGCGAAACGTCGGTGATAAGACTTATATGGAAATTGGGTCTTCCGCTAACCACTGCAGCAGTATACTCCGCCATCTTCCTACCAAGCTGCTGTGCAGCATCCCAATTATTATTCGCTATCGCATCAAATGCACATGCGCCTATACAACGTCCGCAGCCCTTACATTTTGCCGGGTCGATCCATGCTTTGTTCCCGTTGTAGCTTATGGCATCCGAACCGCATTCCTTTGCACATCTTCTACAGCCCTTGCACATATCCCCGTTAACATGCGGCTGTCCGCTGTTATGCTGATGCATCTTACCGGCACGGCTTCCGCAACCCATACCTATATTTTTGATAGCTCCTCCAAAACCTGCCATCTCATGGCCTTTGAAGTGGTTGAGCGAAATGAATATATCCGCATCCATTACTGCGCGTCCTATATATGCTTCCTTACAGTATTCACCGTTAGGTACAGGCACTACTATATCATCCGTTCCTCTTAATCCGTCACCTATAATTATCTGGCAGCCTGTAGTTATGGTATTAAATCCGTTAATATTTGCGCAGTCAAGGTGTTCAAGTGCGTGCTTACGGCTTCCTGGATATAAAGTGTTGCAGTCCGTAAGGAACGGAAGCCCACCGCATTCCTTTATTACATCGGCTACAGCCTTTGCATAATTGGGCCTTAAGTATGCCAAATTACCCAGCTCTCCAAAATGCATTTTTATTGCCACAAATTTCCCGTCCATGTCGATATTCCCTATACCGGCCATTTTTATCAGCCTTTGCAGCTTAACTGTCAGGCTAACCCCCAATCCTGTCCTGAAATCCGTAAAGTATACCTTCGACTTCTCCATATCTGTTTTTCCCCCTTTTTACTTTCAAAATTCTTAATCCATAGCAAGTCGTACAATCTCATTTATATGTATATCCACACTGTCGAGACATGGAACCGGACAATTATCATCATTAAGCAATAATGGAAGTTCCGTACATCCAAGTATTACCGCTTCTATGCCATTCTCTTCTTCCATCTTTCTGATTATTTTTTGAAATTCTTTAAGCGTAGTTTCTTTTACGATTCCAAGCTCAAGTTCCTCGAGTATTCTCTTGGCTGCAAGGTCTCTATCTGTTTTATCAGGAACAAAGACCTCTATTCCGGCATCCCAAAGATCAGTTTTCATATAGTCCTTTTCCATTGTAAAAATAGTGCCTAACAGCCCTACTTTTTTGCAGCCTCTTGTCACCGCTTCACGGCATACCGCCATAGGAATACTGACCAAAGAGACTTGAGTATTTTTTATAATCTGATTCAATACCGCATGCATGGTAACAGCTGTAAGCGATATAATTTCTGCACCGCTTTTGCGGAGGTTGTTTACTTTTTCGGACAAATGCTCTCCAAGCCTGTCATATTTATCATTTGATACCATATTCCAAACTTTGCGGAAGTCTACACTCTCTATAGTTATTTCCGGCATCTGAACCCCGTGAGTAATCTTATCTATACGTGTATTTAACTCCTTATAGTACATGAGTGTTGATTCAGGCCCCGTACCACCTACCAACCCAATCTTTTTCATATCTTTCCCGTCTTTCTGTTATATATTCACAAGTTCCTTGTCGTGACTTATCATTAAAAGTATAGCAAAAACCTCATTTTTCGTCAATTGTTAATGCACAAAAAAGCCGGACTATTATCCGGCCTTTGTAACGTATTATTTATATTTTTCAATTAATTGCTTTTATCGGTATATACCTCCGTACCTTTTGTTTTGGTTACGTTTCCGTCAGGATCACCAACTGTCGCGCCACCATATAAGGTCTTGTCGGTACCGGGCATTGCCTTATCCCCGTCAGCTACTTCATCTCCGGGTTTCAACGAAGATGCCTTAACTCCTTTTTTCTCCAATTCGACGGCAGAATTAGTCTCTTTGGGCG
>JAEEKN010000412.1 GCA_016282435.1 Lachnospiraceae bacterium
AATTTTAGGAAATTTCAAGGTTGTCATGCTATTCAGTTATCAAGGTTGTTTGTTGCTTCAGACCCCCGGGATCACATCCCTCAAGGAGCGTCAGCGAATGGTATTATATCACCCACATTTTTGTTTGTCAACACTTTTTTTATATTTTTTTAAACTTTTTTTTCGGACCTTATTTTTGACTACTTAAACATGCCAAAAACTATGTCTACAACTATGTTGTGTTCATAGAACCATGACAGGATATCGCTCTCTGCAACCATCCCGATGATCCCCGATCCAAAGGCCGTAGCTCCGAAAGCTGTGGCCAGAACATAGATAAGAGACACTACTATATATCCCTGCAGAAGACCTATCACTGCACCCAGAATAGTATTTGCCTGTTTTATACCGGGCAGTTTTGCCACTACGTCTAAGAGTAATCCGGTAATTATGACAATAACGCCTACCACCGCAAACGTAAACAGATATGCTATGGCATTGACGATCAGTTCGGTAATCCTGTCATAAATGGAGGTCATCAGTTTTTTAGAAGCTTCCTCGGTAGTAGCCGAAAAAGCATCGCCTGCTTTCTGGCTTCTGTCTTTTATAACCTGTTTCAGCTGTTCCGGAGCATCGAGGGCGTCTATCAGTTCATCACGGTTACTGCTGCTCCCCGGTGTCACCTTATCTTTCAGCTTTATTTTTTCTTCTACTTTGCTGTGAATACGCTTAGGTATCTCAGTATGATTATTTATATAATCCGCAACATGAGGACTCAAAACTCCCGTAAGCAAAATAATAAGGAATAACGAAAACATAGTAAATATGGTATGAACAAATCCCTTAAATCCGCCCAGGATAGTAAAACCTATAAGGGTCAAGCCAACAAATATAAGAAAAACATTCACTTCGGTCCGCCTCCTTTATAGTCAATTTCATGTTATTCTGTTGTTACTGAGTATCCTTTACCAGTTCGATCAGCCTTACTTCACTTCCGCCTATGATGGTGTACTTGTTTTTACCGGAAGGATATACGCTTCTGATTCCGCCGTCTATCTGTGTCCTGTATTTTTCCGAACCGTCCAGATAATATATAATAATTGAAGAATTGTTGTACACTATAACTTCATCGCCTTCCACACACATTCCCGTAAAAGCCAGGCCGGTGGAAATGGTTCTTTTTGATTTGCCGTCCGAATCAAATACTGTGATTTTGGTGACTCCGTCCGTCTCATTTTCCGCAAGGCATACCGCCTCCGAATCATAACATACAGCTGTCAGCCTTACGGTATCCTGCGTAGCGAGTTCTGCGGGTTTTTCTTTCATTCTGTATAATATACAGCTGTCCTCACCAAAGGCACACACTCTTTCATTATTTATAAATTCGACCTCCGGAATAATCTTGCCTTCAAAAGAAAAACTTCCGACAACCCTGCCTGCGTAATTCTGTCCGACACTGCCGAAATTATAGAATGTTACCCATGAAGTGAGCTCATTCTGTATCTTCATATATGAGGTGACCAGTTTTTTACCGTCTTCCGACAGATCTATAGAAAGAGGAAATCCATCCGTGGCTATGCCTGTCTCTATGTCTATAAGAAGCACTCCGTTGATATCATACATATATATGTGATCTTTTGAAAGGGAATCGGTCCATACCGCAGTGGTTCCCTGATTTGCCACAGAAATATCAACTATTTTATCGGGAACATTAATAGTATAATTCCCGCCATGCCCGTCGGTGATGCACAGTGTCTGCATTCCTTTATCCGCAAATGCCGCATATTCCCCGCAGACATCAACGATTGGTTTCTTCATATCAAAACTGATATTCCAGATAACCTCTCCATCTTTTACAGCCTCTGCACCGTCCATGGTATACTTGATGTAACCGTCGCCATAACGGCAGTACTTGTTCTGGCTGAAAACTTCCTGTGAAGAGATAACCTTGTGAATATAATCCTTGTTATTTCTGACCCAGCCGTAAATAAGCACGACAATACTTCCGATAGCGCAAAGTATTATCACAATCAATGCTACCGGACTGATCTGTCTGCCTTTCTGAGGTCTCTCATATTCAGTTTGATCGCTATTTCTTTCTCTTCTGTCCAACTTCGTTCACCCTTTTACAGAATTACTCTTCCTTCCAGTGCCCTGAGAAGTGTGATCTCATCGACATATTCCAGATCGCCTCCGACCGGTATGCCGTTTGCTATCCTGCTGACTTTTATCCCCGCAGGTTTCAGCAGTTTGCTGATATACATAGCTGTAGCTTCTCCCTCAACGCTGGAATTTGTGGCTATGACTACCTCCTCCACAGGCTCTTTCTGAAGCCTCAAGATCAGTTCCTTTATCTTTATGTCCTGAGGACCGATACCCATCATGGGAGAGATCACGCCGTTAAGTACATGATAGAGACCGTTGAATTTCCCTATTCTCTCGTATGCAGCCATATCCTTGGTGTTCTCTACGACCATGATGATCTTCTCATCCCTGTTCTTGTTCGAACAAATGGGACATATTTCCCTGTCTGTCAGGCAAAAACACCTCGAACAGTACTTTACGTTTTCTTTTGCATCTTTGCTACTGCCGATGAGTCTTTCAACCTTCTCCTGAGGGCAGTCGAGAAGAAAAAACGCCAGTCGCTGTGCCGATTTTGCACCTATCCCGGGCAGGGTTCCCAGTTCGGATATAAGCTTGCTGATTTTTTCGCTGTAATACTCCATAAAAATGATTTATCAGAATCCGAAACCGCCAAGTGTGGAGCCAAGTCCTCCGGCTACGGAATTCAGTGCACCTTCCTGTTCTTCTTCCATCTTCTTCCATGCTTCGTTTACAGCCGCTATAATGAGATCCTGGAGCATCTCGATATCGTCAGGATCAACAACCTCAGGAGAAAGAACCACCTCTGTCAGTTCCTTTTTACCCGATATCTTTACTTTTACGGCTCCGCCGCCTGCCGCAGCTTCCCATTCTTTTGTTTCAAGTTCCTTCTGCTTTTCCTCCATCTGACGCTGCATACGCTGAGCCTGCTTCATCAGATTATTCATGTTTCCGGGAATTCCTCCTCCAAATCCGCCTTTCTTACCCATTTGTAAATCCTCCTAATCTATTTTTTTAATATTAAAATTAACCTGTTTACGCTTACGTATATCCCTGTTCTTGAGATTCCTCTCATTTTCGCCGGATCCCGCATCCATCATAATATCAAGTCCCGTAAGCTCGGATATGACATTTTTCAGGATATCCATCCTCGACGGCTGCTCTACTCCGTTTACCTCGCGTTTATATCTCATAGTCTCGAGATCGAGCGTATTCTTAAAATACACCACAAGCTTTCCGTTTTCCTCGGCGGGTGTGGCATCCGCAAGCATAGTTGCCGCAAGCTTATCCTTCGAGCTCATATTCGATGCGATCATCTGCCAGTGCTCGGCTACCTGCAGTATATCCTCCGGTAATGCTTTGGTAAGTTCCGTATCCGAAGGGTTAAATGACGCTTCCTCACTTTGGGTTTCACCTTCATCATCCCGTTCTGCGGTCTTTACAGTAAAAGAACCGTTTTCCAGTTTGTTTTCAAGCACCCTGATCCTGTCGAGAAGCGACGAATAATCCTCCTGCGTTTCCGGTCTTGCGAGCTTTATGAGTTCCACTTCTATCAAAAGTCTTTTCTGTGAAGCATATCTTATCCTGTTGGATAGTTCCGAAAGAATCCCAATGTATCTTATGAGCTGTTCTTTTTCGGCTACTTCCGCCTCATGGATTACAAGCTCCATGTTCTCTTTCGAAAGCTCCAGAACTTCCGTGGGATCGTCCACCGATTTTGCAAGCAGAAGATTCCTCAGATATCCGGCAAAATCCGTAACAAACTGTGTAAGTTCCCGGCCGGACTGCATCACCTCATCCAGTATGTTCATGCAGCCCGATACATCACCGTTTCCCACAAAACGGAGAAGTCTTGCAAAAACTTCCACATCTACCGAACCCAGGACCTCAAGTACCCTGTCGTAAGTAAGCGCTTTCCCGATATAAAAAGCTATGCACTGATCGAGCAGACTCTCCGCATCACGCATGGATCCGTCGGCCACTCTGGCGATATATTTTAAAGCTTTATCCTCATGCTCTATGCCTTCCGACTCCATCAGGTCTTTTAGACATCCCGCGATGACATCGGTTGTGATCCTCTTAAAATCATAACGCTGGCATCTTGAAAGGATGGTTATGGGAATCTTGTGAACCTCTGTAGTCGCCAGAATAAATATAACATAGGCCGGAGGTTCCTCCAGGGTTTTCAGCAATGCGTTGAACGCACTCGTTGAAAGCATATGAACTTCATCTATGATGAACACCTTATATCTGCCCTCTGTCGGTGCGTATTTTGAACTGTCTATTATATCTCGGATATTATCGACACTGTTGTTTGATGCGGCATCCAGTTCCACAACATTCATGGAAGTCATTCTGTCAATGCTCTGGCAGACCGGACATTTTCCGCACGGGCTGCCGTCCACGGGAGATTCACAGTTGACAGCTTTCGCAAAAAGCTTGGCCACCGATGTCTTTCCCGTACCTCTGGTTCCGCAAAATAAATATGCATGTCCGATACGCTCGGCTTTCAGCTGGTTCTTGAGTGTGGTAACTATATGGTCCTGTCCCCTGACCTCACTGAACGCCTGCGGCCGGTATTTTCTGTATAAAGCAAGATAGCTCATTCCTGCCTCCTCTTTAGTTACAAGGTTTCATCCGGCTTATCCGATCAGAACTCAAAAAGCCGGTCAAGCATACGAATAAGATCAAGACGCCCTTTTGCCGAGACAAGTCCCGACATAAAAGCTCCTTGAAACGTAGCTTTACCGGTTATTATCTTTAAAATTACATCTTTCGGGGCTGTAACGGTTATATCGGTGCCCGCCGGTTCACCGTACCAGCTCTTTATCTTTTTCCCGTCTATATCAAGTATCAGGTTTTTGCCGATATCACTGATGACCATGCAGCACGACGCTTTTACGGTTCCGTTTGTACCCTTGAAAGCCTTTTCAAAACCTCCGGGGAGATCCTCGTTTTCTTCCGGCTTCTTCTTACCCAGGATGGACTTGTACATCTGGGAGAGCATCTCGACATCTTCCTTTTGCTTCTTTACAAAAGTGTCATCCGCAACATATACCGAGAGCTGTTCACTCTCCTGAGGCGTAAGCTCTATTCCGGCAGATGGTATCTCCACATGGCAGGCATTTATACTGTTCGGAAGCATCGGCATTCTGTGGCTTACTATCCTGTATATCTCCTCTGCCTTTTTTTCTATGATTGAAGCATAGACCTGATTGGTCTCAAATTCCACATGATTGCTGACATACGTGCATATACCGTCGCATACCCTGCCGCCCAGCAGTTCCCAGGCTCCCGCAAGATTTTCAAGAGCCTTTCTTTCACCGTTGGTCGTAGCCACTATGACAGGGAACATATACAGATCTTTCAGCTTTTGCTTGTCCGCATACAGCCAGCATGAATCAAGGAACGTCTGCATAAGTCCGCCCAGTCCGTACCACTCGACATTTACGGCAAGTATTACGGCATCTGCATCCTTAAAGGTATTCGGAAGCATAGAGATACTGTTCTTCTGCTCGTAAAGATTATATCTTCCGACAGTCACCCTTATCTCTTTCAGCACATCCTGTATTTTATTTATGACATATAAGGTCGGATCCTCTATGAGGCCCCTTCCACCATAATAAATATTTATCTTCATCCGTTCCTGCCCCTCCGGCTGTGTCCAATCTGCTATGAACAGTAACGACAATACGCCACATTATCCAATTGATTATACTACATCCGGAAAAAATGTGCAAGAATTAAATTCTTTACTATAAAACGAGCCTGTTATCCGTGTATTCCACCCTCTCCTTCTCTAAAAATGTACGTGCATATGCCCAGATTCAGTTTATCGCCGTCATGCAAAAGACACAGCCGGTTGCTGTCCAGTTTTGTCCCGTTCAGATAAGTTCCGTTCGTACTGCCGCAATCTACGATCCCTATCCCGGTCCCCATTCTTTCCAATCTCGCATGACATCTCGATACTCCCTGATAATCCAGGCAAAAATCCATATGTTCCCTGTCCTTCCCTATAGAGAACGGCAGTTCATTTACCCTTATCACCGGAAATTCGCCGGATTCCAATATACAGGTATTTCCCATTGAAGGGACTCCTCCGCTAAACAAAAGCTCCGTAGCCTCATCCTCTTCGGGTACTATATCCTTTGATACCTCTTTTGCGGACTTCTTCGTCTTTTTTATCATATAAACCGCAACTCCTATCCCCAAAACCGCAACAGCCGCAAGTTTTACCATATCCGTTTTTCCGTTTTTATCAAGGACCAGTCCTGCCTTTACAGAAATACCCACGAGTAAGACCGGTATCAGTACAGACACAACATATAAAATTACATTACTTTGCCCGGGCTTTATATGGAGGGACCGGTCAGTCCCCCTTTTCATTTCAGGCTCGAAGACCGTAAAATCTTCCTCATTTATCAATGGCTTTCTCTCGATAGTTAAAACAGGCGCGTCATGAAAATTCCGATCAGGCGGTTCACTTCTCTGTTCTTTAGGTCGTTCACCCGGATCTTCCTTCCCCAAATTCAGGTAATCGGTAATCTCACCGATATAAAATCCTTCTTCCCTGCTTTTTTTGTATATGGTATATGTCATAAGAACGGAGTCCTTGTTATGATAGTCTATTCTGTTCATGAGGTATTCCGCAACATTCCCTATCTGTTCACTCATGGGCTTCCCGTATCCCGGGCAATACCCGGCATAAGGATTCTGCTCTTTATCCAGAAATATATATTCGGGTCCTATCAAAAAATCATTCTGTTCCAGAAGATACTTTTCTCCGTCTGACACTATTTTGGCCAAACCTGAAAATATCTTTTTCAAGGTCACCGTATCGATATTCTGCTGAAGACATAGCGACTCAAGAGTTATAAGCCCTGCCGTATCATATTCAAATGTTTTCCTGTTATCCGTGATATTTACTTTTAAGTCAAGAATTCCAGGTATCCTGTTGTTTACAAGCATTTTTTCTCTAAAATCCATGCCGCCCCCGGTCCCCGGTGTCGTAACATCCAATTGTATATACAGCCTGTTTTTCCCGGCATCTCTTATTATTTCACTCATCCGCTTTATCCTTCTTATCCTTACCTATGCCCGTTATACTGTTTATTATTTCCCCGGCTGCCTTAATGAGCCTCGCGGTTTCGGAAGGATTTCCGATTGTTTCGTCTTTTTCCACACTTATGTTTCTCATCCCCGACAGAATACTTCCAAGGATCCCTTTTTCGGGAAGATTATGCTCTATCATAACACTCACACGGATATTCCTGCCTTCTCTCGAAAGTTTAGCCCGCGTTGTTTTGGCTCCGAAATACGCATTTTCATTTCCGACGAACTCATCCGCAAAAGCACCTTCATATTTGTTCTTGGCAGCATCGGCTTCAAGCACAAACATGAAATAATCGGCATCCGCTAACGATTTCACAGAATTTCTCAAGAAAAACACACACCAGACAAGTCCCACGATCCCTATCAGGATCACAGGGATTATAAAGCTCGCCTCTATCGTAAAAGAGGCCTGCCAGCCTCGTGATATTCCTTTTTTTCTTTTTTTCTTCATAACCGGTTCACCCTTTCACAAAGCTGCAGCGACATAACCCAAAAAGATAAAAGGAATATAAGGTATAGTGCTTTTCCGGTTCATTTTCCGGCTGATAAGCATGACAGCAGAAACAACTGCCACCCCAAAAAGTGACACCGATACCGCCGTTATGATTGCTTTCAGTCCAATGCAGGCTCCCGTGCACAGGATGGCAAACGCATCCGCTGCCCCTATCTGGCCTTTACATATAAATGATATGCAAAAAAATACTACTCCCGGTATTAGTCCTAAAGCATTTCCCAAAATGCCGCCGTCATTACCAGCATATATAAATAACGGCACAAACACCGGCCCAATCAGAAGCCATTTCACAGGAATCTGCTTATTCCTAAAATCGATCCATGCCAGGATCAATAGATATACCCCGTATACCGCGACCAAAACTGTTTTCATTGTTTTTCCTTCAAATTCCTGCACCTTTTACATTCTCTTCTTTTTCCGACTTTTGATATCGGGACGGATTCTATCGTTCTCTTTAACCCAGGACATGATTTATCAAAATGATAACGGTCCCCATCCGGAGTTATATAACAATCCGCACACTTCGTCTTATTCCTGGCACATATTTCGCACGGATAATATTTTGCTCCTCCGTCATTTCTTTTTTGCCCCACTGTATCAAACGCAATTTTTTTAGGCCGGACATTCAGTGCCGGACACGAATATGAATAGTGATAACAATGTCCCGTGTCCGTGATAAGTACTTCCTCCTCTTTTTCTTCCTCGCTCTCTTCCTCCCCGTCATCCTGTTTCACTTCAACAAGAAGCGACTTTACTTCTGTTCCCGTATAATACCGGTATCTTATAGTATGTGTTACCGGAACAGATATATCCGGGAAAAGAGCAAGCGGGAGCCTTAAATCGTAGCTCAATACTAGATTCAGGCACTTCTCCCTGTCGAAAAGTTCGGATCCGTAACAGCTGATCCCCGATTTTCCTCCGTCCACCAGCCACACCTCATCATCCGTCAGTCTGTGGCTCATAACCGCTCCAAGCACCAGTGCATCTCCCGCATTGCTTATGATATTCTTTATGCTCAGCCCATTATTTCCCGGTATGAGATCTGTGAGAGCTCCGATCACGTCTGCGAGACCTTTTTCATCGGAATCTTCACCCAAAATACCGTTCTCAGTATCCGTAAGAAGCCTGTTTCTCAGATCGATCACGGGTTCTATAACCGGCCCGTACCCGCTAAGCTCCCGTGCCGCGTAATACATCTCCCGCTGGATGACATATTCCGTCTTTATAAAAACAAAGAGATAGCACAGTGCCATGCAAGCAAAGAAAAACAGAGGGAATGTAAAAGCCGCCTCCACAGTGATCGAACCCTTGACCTTTTTTGAGGGGGCGGTATTTTTTTCTATAAAATCCATTATTACACTCCTCCCTTGTTTAGTCTCAGCAATTTTCCCCCAGGTCAAGGGATACAACAATCAAATTACCTATATGCCACACTGTCACTTACCTTTACTTCGTACATCTCCCCCTCTCCCGCAAAACCTGCTAAAGACATAAATCTGTATGGCGCCATAAAAACAGCTTCACATGAAAAAGCCGTAATCGCATTGTTTATCAAAAAATCATCATTGTATTTATATCTGATATTTTCCTGTATAACATCCATGGCACGTGCAGCCTGAGTCTTTTTGTCTTGAAGCATCAATAAAAGAAGCAGATAATCATCATAATCAAGATAAGCTTCCGATTCGGCAAAGTTGTCCGCCTTTTCATCTACAAGTGTAGAAAAGAATGGGAGTTCGGTAAGCTGTAGACAGAAGCTTTTTTCATTCGGTATGATCGGCACCTTCTTACCCCTCATCACCGCCGCGGTTTCTATGGTAGCCTGAGCCAGTGCCCACAGGAAGAGGATCAGGTATTTTACTATCGCAACCAGAAAAGGCAGTCCGGTGAAACCCATAATGGATACCGCCAGTGCAAAGGCTTCAGCTTTCAGTTTCTTCTGCGAAAGAGTATATATTACGCATATCGGGAGTCTCAAAAGAAGTATTTTTGTAGCTGCTGCCGAAAGATTTGCCATGTCCGTCTCATGACCGGAGAGAATATACTCCAGCTCATAGTCAAGTACGGTATCCCCTTCAACGGTCCTGTTTCTGTAGGATTTAAAATGATGCCTCATATACATGGAGGTAAGCAGTCCTTTCCCCGCTTTTTCCAGTCCTCCCTCCACGATATCGGCTATATCCGATAAACCTCCGCCTTCATCGGCGTCCGTCAACAGTTCTCCTCCGCCTTTGTCATCAGCATCTTTTGTCACGTCCCCCTCATCTTCATCATCATTGGAGCCTACTTCATACCATAAACTAGGTAACAGCTCGGACAGCATTTCATTTTCAGAGATTTTTACATCATCAGGCAGAAACAGAGAAAGATATCCCTCGGAAACATTTTTCTCAAAGTCGGCGACCAGCTCGTTTTTTATACTGCTTTCCTTTATTTCGGAATAATCAAAACTAAATCCCGAGTAGCTGAATTTTCTGTATATGTCTTCTTCTCCCATTAGGTTTGAAATTTTGTCCTCTATATCCTCATATGAATCCG
>JAEEKN010000413.1 GCA_016282435.1 Lachnospiraceae bacterium
AAATCAACATCTCTTTTGCGAGCACCAATAAAGATGCTCTTTTTGTCGTGCATTTTTTTATATTTGTAAATTCGTGCAAATATCTTTTCGGATTTTTATAGATTTCTCATTTTTTCTCTTGACTTTTAATAGTTAGTCTTCTATAATAGGTAATATCACGGAGTAACCTTGTGCTTTATATTTACTACAAAGATGTTCAAGGAACGAATCATCAAATTGTCCATCCGCATAAATTTTTTCATATTCTTCATAGGTTGGCAACAAATAGTGATTTTGTTTATAAAACACCGGATAAAACATTGTAGGTCTGTCTTCACGATAAACAGCTTGACCCCATTGCCTCAAATTCTCATTTTTATCCTCTTCTACAACATTTGTTACCTGGAAAAAATTTACCTTTGTTTTATCTTTAGCAAAAATAAGAATGTACTCATGCTGAGCAGAAATAAACGTATCTGTTCCATTTTTACCACTTCTAGCTTTCCAAATAAATTCACCTATATAATTATTATCTCCAAAAATCTCACAACATAGAATAAATAGTTGATGAACTTCGTTTTCGTCAATGCTTATTAGTATAATACCATCCTTTTTTAACAAATTTTTTGCTATCGATAGTCTTTCGTTCATAAAAGAAATCCATTTACTATGCCTATATCCATCATTTGTATCCACAAACGAATCATCATATTTAAAATCCTTATTATTAGTGTTATACGGTGGATCTATATATATTACTCCTATCTCATTTTTGTGAGTCTTTTCAAGTAATTTTAAAGAATGAAGATTGTCTCCTTCAAGCAAAAAATTAAATCTACTATTAGCCGTATCTCCAATTATTTCTTTCTCTTTTATTTCAGTAAAAACCGGTATCTGTGTATTCATCATTAAATCCACATTTTCCTCATGTTTTTCCCAGACCAAGCCAAATTTTTTTGATGTTAATTCCATCTCTATTTGATTTAATGCAATTAAGGAAATATCATCTGTATGCTGTTCCTTTAATCTATTCAAAAAAGATATCATCTCATCTCGTTTAATCTGTGATAAATTAGCCATATTCATATTCTCCTTGTAACTATTCAGCACCCCTAAGCTAAAATTGCCATGGGGTCACCAGTAAACGCATTTAAAATTGCCTTAAATGCGTTGATTCTGTGTTTTTTAGCGGTACCGATATATGACATGATCGTAAGGTAGGCACTTGCCCCTTCGTCCGTCCTGAAACAACCGGATACCTTGGTTTTTGTTTTGACCATTCGAAAATCCCGTTCGGCCTGATTATTGTCAAATGGTACTTTGAAGTCCCTTGTAAAAAGGCATACTTCACCCTTGTACTTTTGCAGCCTTTCTATCAAGGCTCTGGCCTTACCCTTCTTCTTCCGGCCTTTCCTTTTTACTGTATCCGCTGGAAGAGGGTTTTCATCCATGGCAAGTCTGATAATCTTATCATATACTTCATCAAACTTGTTCAGATGAGCCTCGCTTAGGGCTGTACGCCCGTTGCTTGCTGCTGAGTCACGAAAGTCTTTCATTACCGTCAGCAGCAACGAGAACTTTTTAGCCCATTTCTGTTCGGGATAGTTCTCCGTCACCCCGTTCAGCTCGCGCAGCAGATGGGCACAGCATACTGAATGCCGGAAATCACCTTCACAGCTCCAATAGGAACTCCAGCAGTCATGCGTAACGATGCCGTGATACCTCTTAAGTAACCCGATATCATTCATAGCGATCTTTCCTCGCTTATTGTGCAACTTAAGAAAAACCAGCAGTGCGGATGATATTTCATGTACCCACTTGGTCTTACCGCCCACTCTTGTTCCGGTTTCATCACAATTGATGTTGTATTCGCCAAGTGTCATTTCACCTATGACATTGACTGCAGGAGTCATCCTTAGTGCAGCACGCATAACCATTGATGTAATGGTTCCGGTAGAGATCGGGATATCAAATACACCGTTCAGGATCTCATGGGTACGGTTAATACTCAGAGCCCCAACAGTGTTAAGGGATACTACAAATGAGGTGAGGTTTTCTCCATACTGTACGTGGGCATTAATACCATCTGGAAAAGCTCCCTTTATAGTTTCGCCTGACACGGGGCATTCTACCTCGCACAATTCATGTGCGGTGGTATCAGTCTTGGTGATGATGTCAATAGTATATCGCGTATCCAGTACTTTTGCACGCTTTTCACATTTGGATCGGCGAGGACAGGATACGCATTTATCCGGCATGCATTTATGTACGGTATCCGGTTTATCGAGAACCGACAGGTTTTTACCCTTGTGGCCCTTCTGACCGCCAGCCTTTTTACCTGATGATTCACGCAGGCTTTTGGGTGAAGGCTTTTTGAGACCGTCAGATGAAGGCGGCTTTGAACTGTTCTTAGAGTTTTTGTTAAGCTTTTCGTTCAGTTCCTTTATGGTCTGAGCCATATCGTCTATGGTCTGGCTCATCTTGTCAATTTTTGCAAGCAAGGAGGCGTTCTGCTCTTTGAGTTCCTTATCCTGCTGCAAAACAAACTGTATGAATTCCGGTGTATAAGGCGGCATATCAACATCTCCCTTCTTGTTTTTTGATAGCTTAATTATATCAGAAAACAAGGGAAAAGTCCAATCGGTGCGTAGCCGGCATTCGTCAAAATGACGAATAAAATAAGTCAGAAATTTATCGGTATATGTTAATACAGGGCCATAAAAAGTACAAAAAACGATGTATTTTTCGATTTGACTATCAAGAGAATCGCATAATATTATAATCCGAGTCTATGTATTAACAACAACCAGTAAACTATCAACATTAAGTTGATAACTAAAATAATGAACTAAGGGAAAAATCAGCACTTTGCACAATAACTTTTTTTAAGAAAATCAGCGGGGTGCTGAACAGTTACTTCTCCTTTAGTTTTTAAGCCCGTACTCTCGCTTTTCCTGTTTATTCAAACATAAATAGTTTAAATAACA
>JAEEKN010000414.1 GCA_016282435.1 Lachnospiraceae bacterium
TAAGGCCGAAAACGGCCAATAATAACACTGAAATCACTGAAATGATTATTACTTTTGCTTGCTTACTCATTAAAAATGCCTCCTAAACTTTTCCACTCTATATCATACGCCAAATCTCTTTACTTTTCAAGTTCTTTTTGAAAAGTATTCCCGGAAACTTCTTTTTTCATGGTATTCTTTATCAGATCACTCAAAAGATGTCCCGAAACAGGGCTGGTCAGCCAGAAAACGACCAGAATAAGAGCGAGTTTAAGGGTCATAAATGTAAATCCTGAAAGAACACAAAGTCCCACTATAGTAAAAAGCAGGCCACAGGTATCCGCCAGGGCTGCAGCATGCATCCTGTTTAGGACAAATTTAAGCCTGAATACGCCGATACACGACAAAAGAGAAAATACCATACCGGTACCTATAAAAACAATACCTATTATCGCTCTTAAAGTACTCATCGATTTTTTCCCCTTTCCATGCGTTTTGTCTTTCCGGCTTTAATATCGGCTCCGGATGCTTTTTCCAGGTTTGCGTTATCCTCTTCCTGTTTATCGTTTAAGTGTTCCTTCCTATATATACCAATATATATCTTGGTAAGAACTACCACCCCCAGGAAACTTAAGAGAGCATATACGGTAGCTACATCTGCCAGCCATGCCTCTCCCATAAGAACGGTAAGTTCAGCTATGATGATAATAACCTGCGTTCCTATCATATTTATTCCAAGCAGTCTGTCGGCTATGCTCGGACCGATCACCGCACGTATAAAACATACAAAAATAGCAATCGAGCTGAATACTATCGCTATTTTCAAAAACAGATCAACAGTTTCTTCCATAAAACCTAGTCTCCCATTTTTTTCAGAAGCTTTACAAATATCGAATCGTTTATCCCTTCGTAAAGAGATTTATCCAGACAATGTACACAGAACCTGCCGTCTTTTAATGTAACGGATATGGTTCCGGGCGTGAGTGTGATGGAATTTGCGAGAACCGTGCTCAGCATCTCACTTTTAAGAGGAGAAAGAAATGAAACAAGCGCAGGCTCTATTTTCCTGTTCCCCTTGATGATGAGTCCCGCACAGACAATATTAGCCTTCACGATCTCTTCCAAAAGCACAAACAGGTAGGCTATAACAAACGGAAGTTTACATATAAGCTTTATCTCTTTCCGGATACTGTACCCCATAAACTTTACCAGAAACAGGAAAACCACAGCACTTATGGCTATCCCGAACAGTAATATCTCCAGGGTAAAAGTACCGTTGAATATAATCCATAAAAGCAACAAAAATATCAGCATAATATCACCACATTAAGTTAAATGAAGAAAATCGAGTAGAGGAAAACCCTACTCGATAATCTGATCAATTATTATTCTGTCTGGAAATCCATTCAGGTATCAGTATTGAACTGCCGTTATCTGCGTTCTGATTTGTTCTTCCGCTCCTCAGTCCCTGGGGCTGAGTTCCCTGAACAGGTCTTGTTGCAGGATTCTGGGCAGGTCTGCCGTAATTTATCGGATTGTTCTGAGCCGCAGGTCTTGCTGCAGGTGCTTGCGCAGGTGCTGCTACAGGTGCCTTTCTGGCAGGATTAACTCCGTTTACACTAAGGAATCCAAGTCCGCCCTGCTGAGGCTTCATGGTCTGCTGCTGAACTCTGACGTTTGCAACTACATCGGGGCTGTTCTTGATACCGGTAGCAATAATGGTAACAGAACATGTATCAGGCTCTGAATCATCGTAAACTTCACCGAAGATAACATTCGTATCTGCTCCGACGATCTCCTTAACGTAGTTCGATGCGTTGATGGTGTCATCAAATCCAAGGTCACCGGAGAAGTGAAGGATGATGTTCTCAGCACCCTCGATGTTGGTTTCAAGAAGAGGTGATGCGATAGCCATCTGGACGGCCTGAAGACAGCTGTCATCTCCTGTAGCCTTACCGATACCGATATGTGCTACTCCCTTATCTCTCATGACTGTGCATACATCCGCAAAGTCAAGGTTGATGTCACCCATCTTGTTGATGATATCTGTAATACCCTGAACGCCCTGACGTAAAACACTGTCTGCCATCTTGAGAACCTCGGGGAATCTGGCCTTCTTGTCACAGATCTCACGAAGCTTCTCGTTAGGGATAACGATCATAGTATCAACATGTTCTTTAAGATTAGCGATTCCGTCCTTAGCCTGTGCCATACGAACGTCACCCTCATGATTGAAAGGCTTCGATACTACAGCTACGGTCAGGATACCCATCTCTTTTGCGATCTGTGCTATAACAGGTGCTGCACCGGTACCGGTTCCACCTCCCATACCACAGGTAACAAATACCATCTCCGCTTCTTTTATAGCTTCGGTAAGTATTTCCCTGCTCTCTTCAGCGGAATTCCTACCTACTTCGGGGTTACCGCCGGCACCACGGCCTTTAGTAAGCTTCTCTCCTATCTGTATGCAGTTGGAACATTTGCATTTCTTAAGCTGCTGGCTATCGGTATTCACACAGATATACTCTACGCCTTGAATACCGTCCTCGATCATTCTGTTAACAACATTATTACCGGCACCGCCTACACCAACTACAATAATTTTCGCTCCAAAGTTACTCTCGTCATTAGTAATCTCAACCAATGTCTTGCCCTCCTTATATGATATAAGAATCACACATAGTAATATAATACATTTATTGAACAAAATAATCAAGTATTATCTTAAAAAAATTTATAAATCTTGCTCATTTTTATCATTTTTTTCTTCATTTTGCTCATTTTCGCCTGTTTCGGGAGTATTTTCATCCTGATTTACGTCCTCATTTTCATCTCCCGTATCCAGTTCTTTGCTCGGAACATCTCCGATATTGTCATAATTTTTCCTCAGATCGAACCTGTATGCTTTGTTTTTCCCCGACTTCGATGAAGCCTCGAGAAGTTTTTTCAAGAGATCTATCTGTTTGTCATGGTGTTCCACATTGCCCAGAAGCACTTCGTTCTTCCCTATATACAGTTTTACGTTCTGTCTGACGTCAAAATTAATGCGGTCACAGTTTATACCATTCTTCTGCAGATTCTGTGTAATCTCGGCTATAACCTTGAAAATCGCCGGATCATCCACTTCCATCTTCTGTCCGATGACCACCTTATAGAACTGCATGCCCGTGACCACCGGTACTCCGGTATCGGGCTGTTCCGTACATTCTGTAACAGTTCCTTCCCTGTCAAAGTGCATGTACATGCCCATATGTTCAACGCAGCCTGCTATCATCTTGTCGTAGACCTGAACATGAATGGTATTCTTGTCCACTATTTCAAAGTCCATCTTTTCTATAAAGGGTATATCCCCGGGACTTCCGAATACAGCGTATTCAAGATAGAAAATGTGAGTAAACTTATCCTTTTGAGATTTAACCAGCATTTCTTCTATCTCTTCAGCGGTATAGTGTTCACTGCCTTCTATTATAATATTTTCCAGCTTAAAGTTTTCAAAATACAGGAAAATCAGGAAGATTGCCAGGCACAATATCAACAGATAAATGATTTTTTTCGTATTTCCTCTCATTGTGCCCTCCTGTTCCGGTATATTTTGTTATTCCTCGAATAACTCTTCGTCTTCGGCATCTTCATCTTCTTCGTAAGATCTGTACGTATGATTCGATACACTTAAGACTATTCCCATTTCCGCCATAAGTACCAGGAGGCTGCTTCCTCCGTAGCTTACAAAAGGAAGCGGTACACCCGTTGCCGGCATGCTGTTCGTTACAACAGCTACATTCATGATGACCTGCACCGCTATCTGGGCAAATACTCCCGCCGCTATCAGCGAGCCGCACAGGTCAGGTGCATTTAACGCTATCTTAAACACTCTCCACGCCAGTAACATAAACAGCATGATGAGAGCTATACCTCCGATGATCCCGAGTTCCTCACAGATGATGGTGAAAATCATATCCGTATGAACTTCCGGCATGTTTCCGAGTTTCTGTACACTGTTGCCCAGTCCTTTTCCGAACAGACCGCCCGATCCTATAGCATAGAGACCCTGCATTATCTGATCGCCCTGATCCATCGTTTCGGGGTTCAGCCAGTGTTCTATACGTTCCGCACGGTATCCTTCAGTAAATGCCGCCACTAGGCCAACAGTCACAGCCAATGCAAGTACTATCCAGAAATAGCCCATCTCACGGCTAACACACAGAAAAATCGTTCCTATAATAGCCGCAAGCACTATAGCTGACGACAGATTAAGTTTAACTACCGGCAGAAGAACCAGTCCAAACGGTAAAACCATCGGGACGAATCCCAGGAAAAGGTTTTTCCACAGTTTACCCGTATTAAGACGTTTTTTCAGTTTTGCAACCAGAAACGTTCCAAACAATACAAATCCGACTTTTGCGAGCTCCGAAGGCTGTAGGCTTACAGGACCGAGTTTGATCCATCTCGAGGATCCTCCTACGCTGTGTCCTGCGAATTTAACATACCAGCACAGAACCGCACCTATGAAGAATACAATAACAACCATCGGTATCGGAAGATATTTATACTGTTTGAACCATATCCTGTAATCGAACATGGATATGAGTACCATGAGCGCTATGCCGCCCAGTATGAAATATCCCTGGTTTCTGAAATACAGTGTCGAATCCTGATAGTAATAATTTGCCCTGTAAGAGCTTGCACTGTATACCATGATAAGTCCGAACGCACACAGGAAAACAACGAGTATGGTCAGGACAATATCATAATTACTGAATACATTTTTTATTACTTTTTTTTGAGCCTTTTTCTTCACTTATCTTCAGTCCTTTTTGTTTACAAGATCCTTGAATATCCTGCCTCGTTCTTCGTAATTCTTAAACATACCCCAGCTTGCGCAGCACGGTGAAAGAAGTACCGTATCTCCTTCTTTTGCTTCCTTTTTACAGAAGTCAACAGCCTCTTCCATGCTCTCCACAAAGAGGTAATCGTTAAATCCGTGCTTTTTCGCACATTCTGCAATCTTTTCCCTGGTCTGACCCATAAGGATCAGCTTCTTTATCTTTCCTTCGAAGCTGTCTATCCATTCATCGTAAGTCGATCCTTTGTCATATCCACCGCCTATCAGGTAGGTAGGACCTGTCATGGCCCTTACAGCCTGGATGGATGCATCGGGATTGGTTCCCTTCGAGTCATTGTAATATTTTACTCCGTTTACGGTATTTACGTATTCAATCCTGTGTTCTACAGGGGCAAATTCAGTAAGACCTTCACGTATGGTCTCCATCTCGACGCCCATAAATCTTGCTGCGGCCACTGCAGCCATAACATTTTCATAGTTATGTCTTCCGATGAGCTTCATCTTGTCGACATCTACGACTTTTTTCGGCTCGCCGTCCTTCATCTCGTATATTACGCCGTCCTTGTATATCATACCGTTTTCAAGTTCGGTTTTAGATGCGTACCAGCATATTTTTGCCTTTATATTCCTGGCTTTTTCTCTTAAATCTTCATCCTCATAGTTCAGTATACAATGTTCCTGATGTGTTTGATTCTTTGTACAGTTCAGTTTTGCGTTTATATAATTCTCCATCGTATGA
>JAEEKN010000415.1 GCA_016282435.1 Lachnospiraceae bacterium
CCGTAGCAGCACTTGTACCCAAGGCTGAGATAGAGGGTGACATGGGTGATTCACATGTAGGACTTCAGGCACGTCTTATGTCACAGGCTTTGAGAAAACTTACCGGTGTTGTCAGCAAGACAAACTGTATAGTTGTATTTATCAACCAGCTTCGTGAAAAAGTCGGTGTTATGTTTGGTAATCCCGAGACCACCACAGGCGGCAGGGCGCTCAAGTTCTATTCTTCCATAAGAATGGATGTCAGACGTATCGACAGCATCAAGAGTGCAGGCGAGGTCATCGGTAACAGGACCAGAGTAAAGGTGGTTAAAAACAAGATCGCTCCTCCTTTCAAAGAGGCAGAGTTCGATATCATCTATGGTAAGGGTATATCAAAGCTGGGAGATATCATAGATATCGCTACAAATGACAATATCATCGTTAAGTCCGGTTCATGGTTCTCTTATAACGGAGACAAGATCGGACAGGGCAGGGACAATACCAAGCAGTTCCTTTCCGAGCATCCCGATATCGCTAACGAGATTGAGCAGAAGGTAAGGGACAAATACGTTATCAAGCCTGACGATAACTTCGTAGAAGAGGATGAAGGCGAGTTTGACGAAAACGCTGAAGACTAAATACGGATGATTAAAAATATATAATAGCAGAAAGCATAAATACTGTTAAAAGTGGGTGGGTGCGTGGATACGCACCCATTTTTGTCGGAGGAAATATGATTATAAAATTAGGTGAAAGGCAGGGGAAAAAGATCCCATTCTGTGTAAACAGCGAGCTGATTGGACCGCTGTACCCGGGGGAAGTCAATAGTTATTCGCTTGAGGATGAGGGTGAGATATCTGAGTCCGATTATGAGAGGATACTGAATGAGACGATTATTCCCAGGGCAAAGCGGTACACAATGAACCTGCTCATAAAATCTGATAAGACAGAAACTGAGCTAAAGCGTAAGTTAAAGCAGGCAGGATACGGAAATGAGGTCTCAAATGCAGCAATAGAGTATGTTAGAAGCTACCATTATATAGATGAGCTGCGTACCGCCGAGAGCTATATACGAAGTAAGATGGACTATAGCAGCGAGAAAGAGATCAGATTCAGGCTTTCAGAAAAAGGGGTAAGCGATGATACCATAGACTTGGCATACGATCAGATCATCGAAGAACTGAATGCACTTGAGAACGCTGATGAAAGCGCAGGTGATGACAATAACGGATTGAGAGCATATAGCGAAAATACCGAACTTAAGGCGGCGGTAAATTTTGTAAGGAAGAAGCTTGGATCTAAGTTTGATACTTCTGAAAACGCGGAGCTTTCATATGAGGAAAAACAAAAGCTTATGGCAGCAGCTTTCCGTAAGGGCTTTCGTCAGGATAGTATACGCAGAGCTTTTGCTATACTTAATGTCGATTCATAAAAGCAGCACATAACCTTTCAGATTTATTAAAAATGTTGTTTACTTTTAAGAAGTGATTGTGGTATTATCTATTCTTGTGATACGAAATATGAAATTCAAGGAGACAGTGACATGAAAAAAGCAAGGTTACTATTTGTAATGTGCCTTTTGGTATTTACTTTTGTGCTTGCAGCATGTAACAAAAACGGTGAGTTAGACTTAAAGAGTATCATTGATACTGGTACTCCCACACCTGAGGCTACAGCAACTCCTGAGCCGACTGCGACTGCCGAACCCACAAAAGAGGTAACTCCTACCGCAGAACCTACGGCCGAGCCTACAGAGGAACCCACAGCAGAACCTACTGCAGAGCCTACCGAGGAGCCCACACCTACTGAGCCGGAGGTAACTGAGGAGCCTACTCCTTCTGTTATAGAGGACAGGTTCTCAAATGAGGACACGGTGTATGATATCCCTGAGCTCCTTACTTTAGGAACTTATGCCGATGGAGATTCCGAGTGGGGTGACGGTAACAAGCTCTATGAAGTATCTTTGGACATGCTTGTATTAAGTGATGAAGATAAGGAAAAATATCCCAATCTGGCACTTCAGTTTGATCTTATGAATATGGAATATCGCGATGTTGCTAAATTCTGGACAGAAAAATTCAAGGATCTGTGTGACGGAGGGTATGCTCTGGAAGGTGATCAGTATTATTTCGTGAGGGATAATTATAACATCTTAAGAGCGGATTCATATGTGGTAAGCCTTGCGGACACAGGGGCTACCTACGAAGGCGGAGTTCATCCTGATTATGGTACGATCGGAGTTTCCATAGATACAGAGACAGGAGAGCAGCTTACAGTTAAGGATATCTGTAATGACTGGGAGTCCCTTGGTACCATGATAGCCTATAAGCTAAACGAGAAATATGGCTTATGGGAGGATGACAGCAAGATAGATGAACTGATATCTTATATAGATGAGAAGATTGATGAAGGCAGTCAGTCCTTTACCATCGGCTATGAGGGTGTTACTTTCTATTTTACACCTTATGAGATAGCAACATACGCTGACGGTGAACTTACGGTAACATTTTCACTGGACGAGACTTTTGTTGCCCAGAAGGAAGATGGTCCCGAAATGATGGGGCTTTTTAAGAGAAAATACCGCAGGGTGCCCGAGAGGTATATGCTGCAGATGACTCCGGGAATAGGAGTAGAATTACTGGATCTTGTTGAGGAAAACGACAATTTTGATGAGCTTACTATTTGTGAGATACCTAATGAAAAGTATCATGGTACATCAAACGGACATTATATTCTTTTAAACGGAAACGAGATATTCCGAAAGGACGAAATATACTCTGATAGTAATGATAATGCCTACTTTTATATAAAGGTTGGTGACAGAAAGTATATCATAGTAAAGACTGTTCAAGGCAGTGACGATACCTACACATATGTTTACAATCTTCTTGATAATGGAAATATCTATGACTGGACAGAGGATGGCAATGAGTTTGGTTTCGAGTTTGCCGGCCTTAGGGACTACTACGGGGATGGATTATGGGATTACCATTTGACATCCCAGACCATATATGATCCTGAAAATACGGTTATAGAATCAAGATTTGATGTTATCGGAACAAATTTTGTTACCAAAAAGATAAAGTTTAATTATTCCGGTGATGAGGTTTATGATTACGCAAGTCCCTATTATGACTTCACCGGCAGATGGGAGCTTACACTTAAAAAAGACTTTAAGGCAGGCATGATCGATCCCGTGCTTATGTTCAACGGAGATGAGAATGTAACCGGCGAGATGGATATGGAAGTGGAACTCCAGGCCGGAGATGTGATCTATCTTGAGAAGTGTACTGCTGACAAGCAGGTATTCTTCAGTACCGATAACGGTGAGTGGGGTACCTTCATAATGGACAAGCCCGCTGATTATGATGGGGAATACTTCTATTCTCGTACGATTGGCGGCGAAGATATAGATGACCTGTTTGAAGGAATATCTTATGCCGACTGAGATAATGTAAAAAATAAATATACACAAATGTCCGTGTAATGCGGACATTTTTCTTTTTTATAAAAAAAGATGTTGCATTTCGCATTTTTATCTGTATAATGGTATTTGGTGAAAATTGGAATAAATTTATTCATGGAGGTAAACGATGAGTAACACAACTAAATTGTCCGCTCGTGACCGTA
>JAEEKN010000416.1 GCA_016282435.1 Lachnospiraceae bacterium
AACGCCTTCAGCGTTTCCTCGGTAACAAAACGATGCTTCGCATCTCATTTCAGTCGGGGCTTGAACCCCGCCTGAAACGAAGATCTCCCCCCACCTTCGCTACGCTAAGAGGTGGGGGATATCTTCTGTTTTGTTATATAATAAATGCAAAATTTGAAGTCAATTTTGAAATATCATTTTCAAAAAAAATTTTATAGGAGCATTCCTGTAATTCATAAATAATGCCAATTGAATAAAAAAGAGACCTAGAGTTATGATATAGGTGTTTCATCTTGGCGGATGTAAAAACATCTAATCAAAAACTGGAGGTCCCATATGAATTATACACAGAATGAACGAATTGAGCAAGTATCAAATGAAACTTTAGTTATAGGCACAAATATTGACACCCGCGATGGTTTTGTTTAATAACGGTTCAGATTATCTGGTGAACTGAGATATGAACTTCCATGCCTGTTCGTTGGTATGATGCCTGCATTCATGAACCTGATTGTCGATGCTGGCAAATGCCGTACGGCAGACACCGTCCTCACTGTCAAAGTAGTTGATGGTAAGAGTTGCATCTCTTGAATCATCATGTACCTTCTCTACCCTGTCACCGGGTACTCCCCAGATAGGATCTGCCCATTTATCCTTATCCTCATATTTCACGTCGAATTTCTTCTTTAGCTTCTGGACATCAGCAGCATACTGTATTCTTTCCATGCCTGATTCAGCCTGGAAAGGAAGTTCCGGAAGATGTGATTTTTCTCCTCCCGCATAGAACAGAGGAACCGCAACCGTGGTATTCAGCTTGTCTCCCAGATCTTTTCCGAAAGGATTATTCCTAACAGGGAACAGAGCGCACTGAGGAGCCATACCTGCGAATACGTCCGGATATTCCTGATACATATCCCAGGTCTTGCCGCTGCCCATCGAGAATCCAGAACAGTAAATACGATGTTCATCGATGCTGTATTTTTTCTTTAAGTCATTCAATACTTCTATCACTTCTGTAGCGGTCACATCCTGATGATTCTCTATAGCTACATAAAGGAATCCGTATCTGTGGCATATCTCCCACCATCCCGAAACAAATGTCAGATACATGGTGGAATCTCCGCCGCCATGGAATCCGATAAGCAGCGGAACAGGTCCTTTGTCAAACAGATTATTGTTATAATATGCGAAGTATCCTACCTTGTGTTCCTTCTGATCCTTATATCTGCCTCTGTTATCGGCTGAGGTCTGAACCAAAGTAAATCCTGCTTCTTCAGTCATATTAAGCTCTTCGAAGTCAGGCTCGATCTCCACATTACCGCACCACATCTTGAACTGACGTACAAACGCTTTGAAATCTGCCTTATAATCAGCCTTGTCCTTTACCAGCAGGTGCCTGCATCCTTCACTCTCAAAGTCCTTAAAGTCTTTCTTGGGTTTTAAGAATGCATTATTTATCTCATCGGAATTACCTACGCTTAAGATAGCGATATCATTGCGCTCTACTTCAGGCATTACACTTAAGCCTTCCATAGAAAGACATGCGGGAGTGATCTCACCGGGTCCCCACAGATATTCTCCCTGAATGGTCTTGATCAGGTTCTTTGCCACGTAATCGGCAGAAGCTCCGTAGCTGTATATATCCGCTCTAAAGATCGCGCCTTTTACAAAATATCCCTTAAACTCTTTTGTAAAGAAATCTGTGATCTCGATGATGCCATCCTTATAGTAAGGATTCATCTTGATCTCACTGATAAGAGATACGTAGAGATCCTGGTCAGCATTCTTCCATGCGCCATCACATGTGGGATATACAAAAAGAACGCTTGAATCCACTGCGGATGCGATGTCCGCAAGCCCACTGGTCTTTGCAAACTCGATTGCTTCATCCATCGATCTTCTGTTCTCTTCAAACACCAGTAAAAGCGGAGCTCTGAAGCTGTAATTTACCACTTCTCCGTCGATATCGGTCTTCGGGACGAAAACCTTCAGATAAAACTTCTCAAACTCATGTTCCCAATACTTACCGCCATCTGCCATTACGGTTACAGACGGTCTTTCCATCATTGCCATAATAATACCCCTCCTGTTATTTTGGTAATATCATCATAACAAATAAAACGATTTATTGCTAACTAAATCTTGCTATTATAGGTCAAGTATTGCTGAAATACAGCAATCATAGGGACGAAGCTCTGATTTCATAATGAAAATAGTTTTTTCAACAGTTAATCAGATATATCCTTATTATTGTTATCCGATAATACCCCCGCCAGTCCGTCCACCGTTACCTCTCCTTCACATATTCCGCGACTGAGTCTGCAGGCGCAGGTAGTATAGAAGATATTTCCGTAAAAAAAGTCCCGGACATTTCCGATCGATGCCAGGCTTCCTCGGAAAAACAGGGCACAGCGGTCAGCACATCCGGCAGCAAACTCTACATCATGAGTTACGACCACTATGGTTATGCCGTCAGCCTTTAGCTTCTTCAATATCCCTGTCAGATTTTTCTTTCTGTATGCGTCCAGTCCCTTTGTCGGTTCATCGAGAAGCAGTATCTTCGGTTCGGTAGCCAGTACTATGGCTAATGTTACCAGCTGCTGCTCTCCTCCGGACAGATCATACGGATGTTTATCCATCATACCCGAGAGATCAAAAGGGAAATCCGACAGTTTATCGAGTGCCTTCCGGCTCTCCAGTTCTTCTCTTACCGTATTATGAAGGAACACAGTCTGAACATCCTGCGGGAGCATTGATAAACATTTGTTATAAAGGCTCTGGTTCTTGTATTCCTTTATCTTTTTCCCGAATATCTTTACATTTCCCTCGTAGGGCTTAAGTAACCCTGCTGCCACGTTCAGGGCCGTGGTTTTTCCCGAGCCGTTTCCTCCGAGGATACAGAATATCTCACCTGTATTCACCGTAAAGGACAGATCCTTTAATGCGTCTTCAGCCTCCCTTGAATATCGGAAGCTTACATCCTTAAACTCCAGTGCAGGATCCCCGGATGTTGTATCTTTGTGGGTACCGTCGTTTTTACCGACTGAAAGTCCATTGCTAAGACCCCCGTCTCCGCAGGAACTACCGTTTACACAGAGCTTTACAAACTCTCTTCCTTCCCTGATATTAAGAGGTATCCTTCCCTTATCTTTACCTGAAGCATTACCGATAGTGTCATTTTTATCTCTTATCTTTTTATACAATCTGTATGCAGAGGGAAGCGCATCAAATATCTCATCATCCTGTTTTATGGATCCTAAAACACCTTCAGGTTTTCCGTTCAAAACGAGCTTTCCGTTTTTTATCACCATCACCCTGTCACATACAGGGATGAGTTCTTCCAAGCGATGTTCTGCGATCAGAACGGTAAGCGCAAAATCAGAATTGAGCTTCCTGACTGTTGTAATGAATTCGGATGCCGCCACAGGGTCGAGCTGTGCTGTAGGCTCATCAAGTATCAGGATCTCGGGATCCATGACCATGACAGAAGCCAGATTCAGGAGCTGCAGCTGTCCACCCGAGAGTTCACTCACCTTTTTCTCAAACCAGTCCTCTATCCCGAAATACGCTGCCATCTCAGCCACTTTTGCGCTCATTTCGTTCTGGGACATGTTCATATTTTCAAGACCGAACGCCAGCTCATGCCACACTTTATCGGTCACTACCTGTTCCTTCGGATTCTGACATACATACCCTATACGCGAGGGGGACACAGTCTTCTTTTCAGCATCAGAATCCTGTTCTTTCCCGAGTAAAGCTATACGTCCCCTTCTTTCCCCAAAAGGCGTGATCTCGGGTTTTAACAGTTTTAGCAGTGTCGATTTTCCGCTTCCGGTAGCTCCGCACAGTACTGCAAACTCCCCCTCCTCGATAGAGAAGGATACGTCATTTAGTACCGGATCATTCTGTTTTGGATATTTAAATATCAGATTTTCGACATTAAGAATTTCCATCTAAAACTCTCCATTAGTTTTAATATTATCGGAACAATGATCAAAATAATATATGAAATATAGCCAAGATACGCATGGATATCGGGTTCTGCAATATTAAAGAGCGGATAGAACACCGTATCAAACGATCCTTTAACGAGTGCTATGATCACAGGGACCAGACAGAGAGCCGTGATCATTATGATAGCTGTATCCCTCTTCTTGAATCTCAAAGTGGAATAATGGGAACGCTTCCCTTCTCCGTATCCGCGTGCTACCATACTGTCCGCGGTTATGATGCCATTCTCTATCCCCCAGGATACAGTCGCTGAAAATACGTTTAGTCCGCCCCTCATCCTGTCTATGGCGTTATCGTCCTTATTTATCCCGAGCACTGTCTGCGCGTCCCGGGTTATCCTTCTCTGGTGACGGAGCATCGGGATATATCTTAGGCCCATCGAAAGGATAAGTGCTGTTTTCGGTGATACCCTTCCGAACAGATAGAGCAGTCTGTCGCTGGTCATGATCTCCGAGAAGACCCGGAAGAGATAGAGCACTCCTACCACCATTACCGCAGAATTGAGGCCGAAGATAAATGCTTCTTGGGTCACAGGGTTGTCGTTTAAGAGGAACAGGACGGTCGCGCCGTTATGTGAAAACAGCGGGCGGATAAAGCAAAGAATAAGACCGAGTATCAGATACCAGATGTGAGTCCTTACCCTGTCGTCCGTTTTCTGCATCATGAACTGCAGGAGTCCACCGACAAAGGAGATGATGTGCAGTATCGGATTCATGGTAAACATGGATATTGCCACAACCGCCGCGTAGTACACGAATACCGTGACCGGGTTGTATTCCTTGAAATCCCGCATATGCTCTCCTTTCTGTGATAAGATGTTTGTATTATTCTTTTTTATCGTTCTTGGTGTCAAAGGCGACATCATTTCCGAGATCCAGCGTATAACACCATTCTATCCTGTCTCCGGGTTCGAGCTTATATCCTCCGCATCCTACGGACGGGAGCACTCCGTTTACTTTATATACCCAGCCCGACAGATCCCCGAAATCATTTTCATACAGATAATTGATACCTGAAATATAAACAATCTCGGAGCTTCCCTTGTGATCTATGTTAATGCTGTATTTCTTCGCGCCCTCGACCAGGATGTCGTATGCGGTCTCGCCTTCTTCAACGTCAAATTCAGTGGTATCAAGTATACAGTAGTCCTTCGGTATGTGTTCGTTCAATTCTTTTCCTTTGAGGATATCACACCGGATGGACATGGTTACGGTTCCTATCACATCCGTTTTATTTGCTGTTTTTCCGTAGTAGTTTTCAGGACTTGAAAAATCGGTAAACAGAACTATCAAAATACCTGCTATCCCGAGACATCCCGCAAATAAATAGTTTTTCCAATGCTTCTTTTTTATAAAGAACACCAGGCACAAACAAGCGCAGAAAACAGCTATACCTATTATGGCGTATACCTTGTAACCGCTGTCTTTCACAGCGTTTGTTTCAGTGGCATACTCTTTTTCTGCATCGGTGCTTGATCCATCTAGGTTTTGTTTCTCATCTGTATTTTGATTCTTATTTATTTCCTGTTTTTCTTTTTTATCAATGTTTACCTGGGTATTTCCGGTATCTTTGTTATTTTCAACAGTATCTTTTTGGTCTGTATTCTCGTTATACAGAGTCGCGAGTTTAACTTCATTTTTGTCCTGAACATACAGAGGGCTCAGTCCTTCGCACATCCTTAAGTACGCTACCATCGAATAAAATGTCTGAACGGTTGCTGAAGGATTGGAAGCATCATCTTCTTTATGGGAAAAACTGCCATCCGTGAGTTTAAAACACTGTATTGCATCCAGCGGAGAGTTACCGTTTTTTATAAAACGCGCGTCCCCGGCACAGTCTATCCCCAGTGCCGAAAGCGCGGTAATGACCTGAGCAGTACTTTCCGCGTTACGTACTCCGAGGCTGGAAAATACTCCGTCATCCTCCTGTTTTTCCGACAGGAAGTTTAATCCCCTGTCTATCAGCCCGTCTATCTGAGAAGCCAATTCAGCGAGCCCCGGATCTTCATTCCCGTTTTTTTCAGACAACGGTGCCAGAGACTGAAGGACCATGGCTGTTACATCCACATCACCGTATTCACCCATGATGGACCAGCCGCCGTCTTCATGCTGTGCTCTCCCGAAAAAAGCAACAATATCTTCTTTTGATACATTTCCCGAATATCCGTTATTTAAGAGATGCAGTCCGAAGACATAGCTCATGATCCCCTGACCGCCTATGGAATCATCATTTAGCGTCTCATGGATAAAATCGACATCACCGTTACCGTCCGGCGTGTCAGCCTCCTGCTTTCCTCCCGTTACAATCGACAAAATAAGAGCAAATTTTAGCCTGCCCGAAGCTCCGCCTATTTTCTTCTCACTAAGATACTTAGTTAATGCGTCACGATAAACATAAAAGTCGTAATCACCATACTGCGACAGCCCCAGTACATACCACTCGGCAGTCGCTCCGATCTTTTCGGGAATGATTTCCCGGATAAACTTATCAGTCTCCTGTGCCAGAACATTATTTTTATCTTTCGGTTCAAGTTCCTTTAGAGGAGTCCCTTCATATCCGGTACTATACAAGATTATCCCGTTTATGATATCTCTTGCTTCTTCCTTATGATCCGAAGCCGCTTTTATGGGGATACCTGTTCCTAACGACAGCAGGATCAACATCAGGCTAAAAACAAGAGAAAGAAATATTCTTTTTTTCATATCTTTTCAAAAACGCTTCCCTAAAAAAGGGAAGCGTAAAATTCTAATCTAAATTTTCTCAGTCTACAACCTTTACCTTGTATGTAACACCTGCATACTCGATAGTCTTAGGAGCTGACTTGCCGTTGTTTGCTGACTTAGAGAAAGTAACCTTTCCTTTCTTGTCGGTCTTTACTTTTCCGTTCTTTGTAACAGTATATTTCTTATTCTTTACCTCGATTACTTCGCCTTTATCGGGCTGAATAAAAATGACAAGTGTGGGAGGTACAAGGACGGGATCATCGTTCTCATTAAATGCGGAAACGAAATAGCTTCCTGATTTATTAAATGAAAGACTGAATTTACCCTTCTTGCTTGTTGTTATCTCGGTAGGCTTGTTACCGATAGTGATCACAGCATTTTTTGCGGGCTGTGCAACAAGATTCCAGTTCTCATCATATACATAGTATGAAAGGCTTAACTTCTTGGTAGCACCTTTCTTAGCTGAGTAAACACGGGTATTAAAGAAAGAATAAGCATCTGAAGTCATTGATCCATCCTCATTGAAGATCATCTGCTTATAGATCCATGCGGTGACATAATCACGATCAGCTATCGGATCGGTAAGTGACCATGCCATGTTGTCATTTACATAATATCCGAAGTTGAATGATTCATCGCCCCAGAGTTTGGTAAGGCCTAATCCATACTGTCCTTCTTCAGCTGCATATCCTGCTGCAGCGCCACCCTTGTAATACTTTTCATGTGCGCAGTAAAGAGCATCTGCAATAGTAAGAGCTCCGTCGTCATCAACATCTGTTACTTCAACAGACTGCTGTCTTACAACTACATCACCCTTATCAGAAATAGAAACATAGACGGTGATCTCACCATCAGATTCTGCAGCATGTACTCTTGTATTTCCTGCAAAACCTGTAAAGCTTGTCACGATCAAGGCCGCAATCAGGATCATTGACAGAAATTTCTTTTTAATATTCATATCCTATCCTCCATAAAATATCGTGCCACACAGAATGACCCGTGTGACCTTCTCCCCTTTTAGGGCTTTTATATAAAAACGGTTTCCCATATATATTTCTATAGTCCGGTGCTCGCAGATGGCATACGCCTATAGGAAACACGGCTAAGTCTTCCGGCTCATAAACTTAACAGTTCCGCTTACCTTCTCAAAGATCTCTCTTCAATGGTATTTCAGAAAAGACTGCTTGCGGCGGCATTCTTTTCCGCGTAGACTGTCGGGAGCACAGAGTATCGTAAGATCCTCTGTGGGTCCCAATGTTTATTTACGGCGGCGGGCCCGCTCAGGTTTTCCACCTGATTCCTTACTCCGTTACCGCTTTTATTCACTTGTCATGTCATCGATCAAAATCAAATTGATGGTTCCAATGTAATTAATCAGTGTCATCCATATATTCTATCGATACATTTCTTCATTTCAAATCTTGCCTTCTCGGCATCTATGGTTTTGTACTCACCATTTTCATACAGGATATTTCCGTCAACCATAGTCATGACCACATCCGACCCCTGAGCTGAATATACCAGCAGGTTCGGGATATTGAAAGCAGGATACATATGAGGCTTATCCAGCGATACTGCGATAATATCGGCGCGTTTCCCGACCTTCAGTTCACCTGTATCGGTCCTGCCCATAGCTCTTGCCCCGTTCACGGTAGCAAGCTTTAACATCTGCTCGGAATTGAGCTTGGTAGCATCCGATTTTATATTTTTTATTATCATGGAACCGAGATGCATTTCCTCAAACATGTTCAGATTGTCATTGCTGGCACATCCGTCGGTACCTAATGCTACATTTACGCCTTTAGTGAGCATTTTGTCGATGGACGCGAATCCCGATGCCAGCTTGCAGTTGCTCGAAGGATTGAATACCGCTGAGACCTTCTTCTCTTTCATTATCTCAAGATCCCCGTCCTCTACCCATACGCAGTGAGCAGCATAGGTATTTTCATCGAGTATCCCGCATTTTTCAAGATACTGTATCGGTGTCAGCCCGTTATGTCTCGCCTTGCACTCCTCATGCTCGCGTCTGGTTTCCGATACATGGACATTTACATTTGCATGCAGTTCAGAGTTGATCTCAGCGATCTTTCTTACAAATGCTTCTTTGGTGAGGTACTCGGAATGCAGACAGAATTCGGAAAATACTCTGTCATCCTCGTCCTTATAATCTCTCACAAGGCTTACGCATTCATTAAAACGGTTCGTGGGTATCTCCTCGGTATCCGAGAATGAAAGTCCTACACGGCACACATTTCCTTTTATTCCCGATTCTTTCATAACTTCCCATGTTTTCCACGGGAAATCGTACATGTCGGAAACACAGGTGGTACCGCTCGCGAGCATTTCCATTATCGCCCAGCGTTCACCCACTGCTATATCTTCCGGAGTAAGCTTATCCTCTATCGGGAATATAGCTGTCTCAAGCCATTCCTGCAGAGCCAGTCCGCCGCCCACACCGCGGAGCAGTGTCATCGGACCGTGTCCGTGTGCATTTACAAGACCCGGCATAAGGATCCTGTTCCTCATATCCTTTACTTCATCGGCACAGGGTGCATCCTCTTCCGGACCGATATATTCAATGATTTTTCCGTTAATGACTATACAACTGCCTTCAAGTACCCGGAAGTCTCCGTTCTCTCCCGTAGCAAGGATTATGCCGTTCTTTAACTTTATACTCATATAAGCTCAACCTCCTCTTCTAATGTAGTTTACCGCATCGTTTTCCTGCAATCAGTATTTTAATCTTTCGGCTATGGCTAAAAGCATCCTTTCGTCAGCCTTCATATACGTTCGGTCAAAAGTAAGCAGACCGTTCGTCTCCTGTTCAACATCACAAAACTGTGTAAAGATACATCCGCACAAACCCTTTCCTATTCCGGGGATTATCTGCTCTTCATACAGCTTCTTTAATGATTCCAGGAACTGTTTTCTGTCCTCAAACTCTTTATAGCCGTAATTATTATCCTTCACCGTGTGCTCCTCTACCTTTAAAGAGTATCCTCCAAACTCCGATAACACAAAGGGTTTATCCGGAAACGGAGCAATAAAAGGCTTCATATAACAGTGAATACTTTCGACATCCGTTTTTCCGCCCTTAAACCAGCCGGAAGCGCTGTCAATAAAACGTGTGGAATCGATTCCTTTTATCAGATCGTAAATCTGACTGCTGCAGAACTGTCCCCAGCCCTCGTTAAACAGCGTCCAGTAACATATGCATGGATGACTGTACAGGGTTTTAACGGTGTTCTGAGCCGCAGACAGATATGACCTTCTGCACACCTTGCTTCTGTGCTTAAACCTGTCGGGAAGTCTTTTCAGACCCAACATCGGTATGACTATATCCCTGAATTTCGAAAACTTACCGTTATTGACCATATCCTGGAATACTATGACTCCAAGTTTGTCACACTGATAATAGAATTCCTCCGCCTCAACCTTCAGATGTTTTCTTATGGTATTAAATCCCATGTTCCTGGCAGTTACTATATCCAGCTTATAATCATCAGGTCTTTCAGGAGTATACAAGCCGTCTTTCCAATATCCCTGATGGAGCACTCCGTTGAAGAAGAACGGTTCTCCGTTAAGGCACAGTCTCTTCATCCCGTATACTTCTTTTATCTCCAGTGTTCTTAAGGCAAAATACGACTCCACCTTGTCATTTCCCACCTGAACGGTAAAATAGTACAGATGAGGATCCGTGGGACACCAGTGTCTTTTTATCGTGGGAGAAAGCCTGATCTTTCCGTCATAGAAACGATAACTTTTCCCTTCAAAAACTACTTTTCCTTCATCAACACCCTCGATCTCTATATCCGCATAATCAAGTGTAGTGGTAGCCTTTATTCCTTTGATGTAATATTCGGGAACTGCTTCAAGCCATACGGTCTGCCAGATGCCCGACACCGGAGAATACCAGATTTCTTTAGGCTTTTCCGACTGTTTGCCATAGGGGATTGTTCTATCCATATCGTCTATGACTTTTATGACCAGCTCATTTTCTTCTTTTAAGAAAGGCGTAATATCCACAGTCAGCGGACCTTCTATGGAAGTACAGCACTCTATGACAAAGCACCCGTTTATGTATACTTCCGCTTTCTGATCTATCCCTCCGCAATGAAGAAGAACCCTTCTCCACCTGATACGCATGGGAGCATCAAAAAACCGCCTGTAAAACAGCCTGCTTCCCTTTTTGAAATGCCTCTCTACTCCGGAAAGCTTGGATTCCACAGGATAAGGTACAACTATTTTCATGTTGTACTTTTTTGGGATATAATCATAAGTACTGACTTCAAAATCCCACTCACCGTTAAGATTCAGGAAACTGTCTCTCTTCAACTGAGGTCTGGGATAAATATTCCATGGTATAATAGTATTATCCATTACTATTGAACCTCTATGTGTTTTTCATCCAGTTTTTTGTCTACAGCCTTGTTTATAAGATATACGATAACCGCCGTGATCGGTACTCCGAGGAACATGCCGACAAATCCGAAATATGCTCCTCCGAACGTGATTCCGAAAATAACCCAGATAGGTCTGATTCCGGTAGAATCACCCAGAATCATGGGTCCCAGGATCCATCCGTCAAACTGCTGTATCGCAAGTATGATACATGCAAATATAAGTGCCGAAGTAGGATCGATACAGAGATACAGGAGTACTCCGGGTATTGCTCCGATAAGCGGTCCGAAGAACGGGATCATATTGGTGACTCCGACTATGACCGATACCAGAAGCGTATAATGCAGATGGAAAATATTCAAAACGAAAAATGTAAGAATACCTATTATCAGGGAGTCTATGGACTTTCCGATGATAAATCCGGTAAATATCTGGAAGCTTTCCTTTGAATTCTCCACAATCTTTTCTGCCTTCTGAGGCTTAAAGATACAGTAAACAAGCCGCATGGCTGCTTTGGCTATTCTACGCTTGTCGCATACCATGTAGATGGACACCGCTATTCCCAACAGTATATTGATAAGTGTGGTAACCAGGGATTTCAGCCAGTTAAATGTACCTGTGACAAATCCCGGTATCTTATCGCTTATTTTTGTAAGAACCGAGGGCAGTATCCTCTTTGCTTCTTCAACTACACCCTTGATTCCGTTTTCCTTTACATTGGTGATGATCCTGTCAAAATTGATTTTTGCGGGATCCTCTTCTTTATCGGATACAGTTGCTGCTGAATCCGTCTTCGATAACGATTCTAACGTGCTTTTTGATTTTTCTATCAGTTCCGAAACACTCTCGCTCACTTCGGGAACAAGCTTCATCATGGCAAGCACAAGAAGTCCGAGAAATACTATGTAGGTAAGAGTTATAGAGAGACCCGCACGCAGCTTTGCCTTCTTTATCTTCATAGTCTTTTCAAACAGAGAGGCATCCACAAAATTCACTATAGGCGTCAGGACAAATGCGATGATCGCACCAATAATAAACGGTGACAGTACCGAAAGGAATCTCTTTACGGCAGCCATAACGGGTGTAATGTTTGCCAGTATGATGGAGAATATGACTATAGCCATTACGGCTGTAACAGCATAGACCGTAATCGTAAAATACTGATCGTTCGGAAGGAAAGTGGCATGTTTCTTTTTCCCGCCCGCCTTGTTTCCTTCTGTCTCAGCTCCTGAAGCGGCTTTTGCACTCTCGGCAGCATCCTCATCTATACTTACTTTGGTCCTGTTCTCGGAATCTTTTTCCTTAAAAATCTTTACTACTATAGGTTCTCTGTGTCCTTTTTCCACAGCATTGCTTTTCTTCTTTTTCTTTTTAGAAAATGGATTTAAGCTCATGACTCCTCCGAAATACTACTTTCATTTTTCTTTTATTCTTGCTATAAGCACTACATTGCCGTATGCAGGGTAATTGCTGAAGTATACTCCGCCTCCACCCGAGCCGGCATGGACTATTCTGCCGTAACCGGTAAGTCCGTCACCGTAATCCACCAGATCCTCTGTTGAGTAATACAGGGCTACGTGGTCTATCCTTTTATATCTTCCGTTATCTCCGCCGCTGCTGTAGAAGAGCAGATCGCCGGGAAGCATATCTTCCACGGGAAGACACTCATATGCTATCATACAGCCGTTGTCGTTCAGGTATTCTGCAAGGTCTGCTGCCGTAGGAGCATAGGAATCATTCTTTATCTTAAGTCCTGCCTTTGCATAACTTCTCCACGCTAGCGAACTACAGTCGTAGAATCCCTCTTCCATTCGCTTGTCCTGGCTGTAAGTAGCCTTTCCAACCACTTCAGCAGCTGCCAGACATGCCTTTACAGGTATTTCGTTACCGACATTTACGGTATAGTAAAAATCTGTGTTATCAATTTTTACCGTAATCATGGTAAATCCGGTTTTCTTAACCTTCAGCTTACCTTTTTTCGAAATGGTGGCAACGCTCTCGTCGGAGCTGAAGTAAGTAACCTTCATACCCTCGGGTATACCGGATACCGCAAAACTGAACTTTGTTCCGGGCCATGTGAGGATATTGTTTGAACTGATATGGGCATCTATGACTTCTACTTCGTCTGTGAACTCTACACCGTCTATCCATATGGTAAGTTCGGCTTTTCCGCCACCCATGGGAACTATCTCACCGGTAGTGTTTATGGATACGACCGAAGGATCCGATGAGGTACAATTTACAACAGATGTCCATCTTTTATCCAGGAACTGAGGTTCATATGACGAACCCACCCACAGATAGTCGTCAAACGGGATATACTGAGGGTTATACGAGGTCACCATCAGAGGATATGTAAGAATAGTCCCGTCATCTGCCTGATAGGTCAGCTCATATACGGCTGTTGTCTCTCCCGAAGCGGTAAACCCGCCTACTCCGTCGGATTCTATAGGACATTCGGATTCCTCTCTCTCTCCCGGTGTAATCTCATAATTTCCTTCGTACCATTTTAACAATTCTACGGACAGGATCTCGGAGTTGATCATCCCTATTTCCATCTCTCCGCCCACCGCTACGCTCATCTCAGTCCTTTCGGGACCTGCATTTATCGTATGCAGTGTAAATATTTTCGAATACGTCTGTCCCGAAGTGGTCTCGGCAATAATCCTTATACGGTAATCTCCTGACCTTCCGGCTGTTATGATCACGCTACCGCTGTTATAAGAAGTGACCGAAGGGCTGTCCTCCCAGCTCCATACAGCGTCGCACTCATTGCCTATACACTCATAGGTACTCCAGATGCTCTGGATATTCTTTATACCCGAAACACGCAGGATCAGCTGCTGATGCGAATACAGGGTCTCCTCATAATATGACAGCTTCAGCTTGCTCTTGTTTACCTTGACAGTACACTTACATGACATTCCGTTGTACTGCGCGGTTATCGTGGCCTTGCCCGTCGCACGGCACTCGATATTTCCGAAATAATCCACATATACTATGCTTTCGTCAGATGTCGAAAAACATCCGGCATTCAGGAACTCACTCGTCATCTGGAAATTCTCCTCTCCGTTCATCACGAGCGAAAGACTGGTCCTGTTGCCTTCATACAGTGTATACTTGCTCTTTTCAAATGAGAGTTCATCCTTTGCGCTTACCGGCCTGAACCCTAAAAGTATAGTTCCCGCGATTATCAGAAAAGCCAGGGTCAGCAGTTTCATGTAACCGGATATTCCGAATTTTTTATACATATCAATACTCCGTTTCCCGGAATCCGTATAGATTTCCTTTATACAGTTCCTTAATAATGTGAATCATCAATTACGCATAGATTCACTAATATCATTATAACACAAATTTTCTTTATGTAAAATAAAAAATTAGTAAAATTAATAAGATTTCTCTTTATGCTTGCAAATTCGTTTTTATTCCGTTAAAATGGTATCAGCAAATGGGACTTCGACGCCCGGATAAACGGAGGATAAAATGGATATTAAAGGTTTATGGACTATTGTTTCAGCAAAAGTAATGAACATGACAACTTTTGAAATGGAATGGACTCCCAAAAAGAAGCTGCTCGAGCTTCCGGAAGATCACCCCTTCAAGATGTTCTCAAGAGCAATGTTTGAGTTTGAAGATACAAAATACAATATGCTTGCTCCCATCCCGATCCCTGAAGGTACTCCCCAGTCCGAAATAGATGAAGCAGTTGCAGCAGGAAAGCTAAAAATGGTCGATGGGCAGGCTATGCTCTCCGAATCGCATGATATCAAGTTTGAAGACGGAAAGTACTTCGCTGACAGCGGAGAAAGAGGCACTGTATTCGATGAGCCCATAAATCCCTGGAAACCTATCGAGGAATGCGGCAACACCCTCATTTTGTCAAATCAGTACCAGATAGTGCGTGTCGGAGAGACTCCTTCCGAAGTTAAGGAAACCGTCAAAGAAGTAAAACAGGTGAACGCAGAAACCGCAGCCGCAGCTGGCACTTATGTCGGAAAATACACCTATTTTGTCGGAAGTCCCGAAGATAAGAAAACAGATGAACCTTTCACACTTATCTTAAACGCTGACGGAACCGGTACTCAAAACCGCAACGACCTTGAGATCAAGGTTCCCGACTGGTCGCTCACAGGTAACGAGTTCAAGATGACAGAAAAATTCCTCGGTACCATCGACTATACCGGTACGCTTGAAGGCACAAAGCTCACCCTCTTCAACGGCGATCCCGCAAACAATTTCACATGTGCATACGTTTACGAAAAAGAATAATGTAAAATTTTTTCACAGCCCCTTTGGGGGCTGTGTTTTTTTATTTCTTGACATATGGTAACAAAAAAGCTACAATGTAGTTATTAAAACGATGTGTTTTTCGCTTAAAGGGGAATAATCTATGGATGATCTGATCAGTATCATAGTTCCGGTATATAATGTTACAAAATACTTAAGAACCTGTCTTGATTCCATCAGGAAGCAGACATATACAAATATCGAAGTTATCCTCGTGGATGACGGTTCAACCGACGGTTCTCAGAAGACCTGCGATGAATACACTCATATCGATGAGCGTTTCATCTGCATCCACAAGAAGAACGGCGGTCTGTCCGATGCCAGGAATGAGGGCATCAAGCTCGCCAGCGGTAAATACGGCATGCTGGTTGATTCCGATGACTACATCCACCGTGACAGCGTTCGTCTTCTTTATCAGAACCTGATATCTGCCGATGCCGACATGGCCATAGGAAACTACAGGCGTGTGAAGTTCGATGAAAAAGTGGAGCTCGAGGGCAATCCCGACAACAAAATTACTGAGTACTCGACCATAGATGCGTTGAAGGAACTCTGCGAACTCGAGTACAACTACTTTACCGCCAACCATATCCAGCAGTTTACTTCCGCATGGAACAAGCTGTACAAGATGGATATCTTAAAGAAGGTTCCGTTCCCGAAGGGCAAGGTGTTTGAGGATGTGGCTACCGCTCATTCATTCCTTCACGCCTGCAAAAAAATAGTGTATACAGATGCTATCCTCTACTTCTATCTCATAAGGGAAGGAAGCATCTCCAGAGTCGCAGTCAAGAATACAGATATGATCACCGCTTTTGAGAATCGTATAGAGTATTTCAAGTCCAACGGGCTTGACGAACTCCTGCCGAATACCTATCAGACTTATCTCACGGTTCTGATGAGGACCTATGTGCACCTGATAGAGACTCCGGATTCACCGGCCATCAAGAAAGAAATAGTTGAGAAAGCGAAGTTCATATACAAAGAGCAGAAGGATGTGCTGAAAGATAACAGTAAGCTAAGGCATGAAGTGAAGCTATTCATCAGCTTCCCCGCTCTGTACAAGAAATCGTAATGTCTCCCCTCACAGTTGTCCTAATGGGCAAATGTGAGGGGTTTTTGTTTCCAATCCACCTACGGGCGGGTCAGGAGATATTTCACTCGCACGCAGGTTAGCGGATTTTGCGAAGATATCGGCGGATATTCTTTTCTAGCTATACCTTTACTCTCCGGTAATACGCAAAATCCTTCTCAGACGTTTTCGCAAGCGAGCAGATACGGCTCGCTTAAGAGCGCGAAAAGTCTGCGCGGAGCGGACAGCGTGCGAGTAAAACACATTCTGACCCGCCCTCTTACCAACCCAAAGCTTTCTTTTAAAAGAAACAAGTCGTTTCCACTCTCGTGCTAAGCAGAAAACGACCTATTTCTATTATGAAAAAAATACGATTTAACACTAAAATCAAACATTCATCGACAGAAATTTTCTGATGTTCTTAATTTACCTTATATCTATCTCGCATCTGAGATTCATCATAATACCATATGAATATGATAAATCCGGGGGGGTCATTTCATAACTTTCTCCATCAGTGATGTATAGCTGTCCACTACATCATAAACAACATTGTCTCTGCTGATAGCCTTGAAGTGTTCTCTTGCACAATGAATCTTAGATTCCTCAATCAGCCTCAGCTGCATGGAATTCATAGATCCCTTGGTCTCTGCTACAAAGTAAATATGCTTTACACTGCCTTCATAGAAAGCAATTGCCCAGTCCGGATTATAATGCCCTACTGGTGTAGAAATATAGAATCCGTCCGGCAGTTTCACGTATACCGCCACGTCTGTATTGGTATCCAGGTCTGTCGCAAAGTCACGCTCGTTTGATGAGTCATATACAATATGATCGTAAAGATGCTTCTTGGCCTTCATGGCATTCACGCCCAGCTTGCCCTTGATGGTCGGATCAGTGAAGATATCTGTTCCGTATTGCTCATCAAGAACATCATAAGTGATATGTTCAATAATTGCCGTAGCCTTTTGATCATTAATCAACTGAGCAGCTTTCGTAATAAATTCTCCCGGATTATCTTTGAACTGATTAAATACCGCAGGTTGGATTCCTTGAAGTATCGAAATTATTGCCTTTCGTGTCAAGCCTGTTTCATCTACCAGTTTCCCAATGAGATCATATTTCACATTGGAGTTGGCAGCAACTCTGACGCCATAACTTCCGGATTCTTCTTTTACAAAAGATGTGCCTGCCACCAGATCTTCTTTTGACTTGATGGTATCCATAGCACCGGTCTCAACTTTAAAATAAATCTTTGAAACACGGAGCTTTGAATCAAGGGATGCAATCGACTTCTTTATGAGCTCATCTGTATCGAAATCCACTACATAAAT
>JAEEKN010000007.1 GCA_016282435.1 Lachnospiraceae bacterium
GTGACCGGTCATACACCTACCCAAATCATAGAAGGGAATCCTCGCCCGGGATACATTTATAAAAAGAATAACCATATCGCCATAGACTGCGGGGCACACTTCCCCGGTGGCAGGCTGGCAGCGATATGCCTGGATACGGGGGAAGAATTCTATTCGTCGGAAAAGACAAACGGAGAGTAGACCGCGTTCCTAAAACAAAATCCCACTCCGGGACAGGCCCGGGGTGGGATTTTTACATTCAAGCCTTTAAGATTACATCCACATATTGAAGTTTGACTGCGCTATATTTGAATAGGCATATCCTCCATTCTTATTATATGCGGAAGCACCTGTGGTATTGGCAATAGCGTTTGACCTATTCAGAAGCTGTGAAGCGTATGAGCCATAGCCTTTGAAAAGAGTCTTTACGGCAGTGATATCTGCTTTATCGAATTTCTCCTGATCAAATGACAGTTTATTATCCGACCCAACAGTTATACCTGCGTCAGAAAGCAGCCCGGAATTCGCTGAAGTATTCTGGGTCATCCAAACACCATTCCTTAATACGGAAACAGAATCGGAATTGCCTGCATCTTCTACTACTTTGTTGTAGTCTTCAGTGAATTTCTTCAATGCTTTCCCTATTGCCTCACGGTCATAGTCCTGTCTTTCAGTCTTCTCACCGGTCTTTTCATCGGTCTCTGTGTAGGTCTTCTTTTCCCAGAGAGAATCCTTCATAATCTCCTTCACGGAATTGCCCATTGCGACGGCATTCTGTTTAGTGAGTTCAGAAGATGCCTCTTTTGATTTATCCGACGCTTTTGCAGATGAGTTACTCGAATAATAGGAATTCAACAGTTTACGATACGAACCGCTTGAAATGGTGCTGTAATCAGAAACGTTGATTCCGTTAAGTCCGGACGATGAAGAACTGCTTCCATTGCTGCTTAGTGAATTCAATAAATTATAAGAGCTGTAAGAACTTGACCAGGGCTCTGATACGTAACCTCTGATATACGACATAACGTTTACCTCCTTTCCTTGAATGTAAGGGCAGAAGTATATACTGCCTCATCTCTTATATCGGCATTTTAGAGGATTTTCTTAATAGTTAAAAATTTTTAAAATGGTTGCCTTTGTATCTGAAATATGGTAGTATATAATAATGTATAATCATGCACTTTTATATTTTGAAGAAGGTGACTATCATGGATTTTCAAGCAATACTAAAAGATTATAAATGCAAGGCATGCATAATGTCTGTTGATATATATGAAGATGGAAAATACGGGAACATCAGGGTTGCAGCCGGGAACAAGGCTCATGCCGAAGAGATAGAGCGGATTACGGGTCATCCGTTTGTGGATGATACACCGTATGAGATGAGCTTTACGAAGGACAACAATTTTGAAGACTTTGTATACAGAGGCGCTGTACGTCATGAACAGCTTCATACGTATGTTGAGTTGTATCAGATGGGTCTCTGGCTCGAACTGTTCCTTCTTCCTCTTGAATCGGACGTGGCGAACAAGGGGTACTGCGTCTATATTTATGATGCACATGCAAAAGCGAACACCGAAAAAATGTCGGATCTCTCCCCGGAGATTTCTTCATCCGTACTTTCTGCATGTATAAAGCTCAGAGGAGCAAATGATTTTAAGCAGCGTATGTACGATGTCATCCAGGATATCCGCGAAATGTGCGATGCGAGACGCTGTTGCATACTTTTACTGGATAAAACTACCCATGATTGCGGTATACTGAGCGATGCGATCAGGCCGGGAGAAGTAGTTCCTCCGAAGAGACAGAGCATGGACAGAAGCTTCTACGACATAGCATGTACATGGGAAGATACTCTGGCAGGAAGCACCTGCATCATGCTAAAGAGCAAAGATGATCTGGAATCAATAAAAGACAGAAATCCGATATGGTACGCGTCTTTGCAAAAAGGAGTCATAGACAGCCTGGCACTTTTCCCGCTCCGTCACAACGATGAGCTGGTGGGATACATCTGGATATCGAACTTTAAGATAGAGACAGCGGTCAGGATCAAGGAGATACTGGAGATTACATCATTCTTCATAGCCTCGGAGATATCCAACTACCAGCTGCTTAAACGTCTTCAGATACTCAGCAATATGGATCTGCTCACCGGATGCCAGAATAGGAATGCCATGAACAACAGAGTATCCGACTTTGATCCGCCGGAAAAGATAAATCCGAAGAGTATAGGTGTGATATTTGCGGATATCAACGGATTAAAGAGAGTAAACGATGTTGAAGGACATGAGGCAGGAGATAAACTCCTGAAACGCGCGGCATACGTTCTTGAAACAGTATTTGATACTTATGAGGTATACCGTGCCGGCGGAGATGAGTTCATGATCCTCGCCATAGATACGACTGAAGAAGATATCGTGGAGAGGCTTGGCAGACTGCCAAAGGTATCCGAAGAGAATAATGTAAGTTTAGCGTTTGGATATGCATTTGATGACCATAATATAGACATACGGAGAGAAATGCATCAGGCAGACGAGCGTATGTATGATAACAAGCAGGAGTACTATAAAAAGTATCCTGAGAGGAAATACAGATAAGAGACCACACAGCTATATGAGAGGGGTAAAAAATGGGTGCGGAAGGAAAGGCATTTTGCGATAAGATAACGGAGAATATCAGTAAAGTCATAGTAGGCAAAGAGAAAGTCATAAAATATCTTTTGACCGCTCTTATAGCTGACGGTCATGTCCTCATGGAAGATGTACCGGGAACAGGAAAAACAAAGCTTGCTAAGTCTTTAGCCAGATCGCTCGATATCGATTTTTCGAGAATACAGTTTACCCCCGACCTGCTTCCGAGCGATATCACGGGTATAAATGTATTTAACCGCAAAGAAAATGACTTTGTCTTAAGAAAAGGTCCTGCATTCACAAATATCCTCTTGGCAGACGAGATAAACAGAGCTACTCCCCGTACTCAGGCAGGACTTCTCGAGTGTATGGAAGAGAGACAGGTGACCATAGACGGTGAGACCATGAAGCTTGATACACCGTTTTTTGTAGTGGCTACACAGAACCCCATTGAGAGCGCCGGAACTTTCCCGCTTCCCGAAGCAGAGCTTGACCGTTTTATCATGAAGCTTTCAGTGGGACTTCCGGGCAGGGACGAGGAAGTGGATATCCTTAATAAATACATGGAAAAAGACCCTCTGGATACTCTGGAGAGCGTAGCTACGAAGGAAGATCTGAAAAAAATACGTGATGCAGCTGTTCGTGTAGAGATGAAAGAATGCATCACAGAATATATAGCCGACATTTCACAGGCTTCACGTAACCATCCCGAGATATCTCTCGGCATCAGTACCCGAGGCAGTATAGCACTTATGAGATGTGCGAAGGCATTTGCATATCTGTCGGGCAGGGACTATGTGGTCCCCGATGATATAAAGACTGTAGCCGTACCGGTACTTGCCCACAGGATAAAACTCGGCATAGGCATAGGAAATCCCGATAAAGTCATCACCGGAATGCTTCAGGGGATCAAGGTGCCTACGGAGGACTTTACCAAATGATACAGTTTATTGCCATTCTTCTTTTGGCAGCTATACTGTACATGGTTCAGCGTTTTATCTACATGAAGTTCTGGGCACGGAATCTGGAAGTGGACATACATTTTGAGGGCAAGGAGATATTCGAAGGCGAACGCGGAAGACTCGTCGAAACCATTACGAACGGCAAACGCCTGCCCCTTCCTATGATAAAATGTAAATTCCAGACCAGCAGGAATCTTATGTTTGATAACTCTACGGTAAATCAGAATACGGATAACTACTACCGTAACGATGTATTTACCTTGGGAGGCAGGGAGCGACTGACGAGGACCATAGCTTTTACGGCTGCGAGACGAGGACTATACAACATAAACAGTGCCGAACTTGTCGGGACCGATATGTTTTTCACCCTGCAGACAGTCTTTATGATGAAGCTCTATGATGAGATATATGTGCTTCCACGCCCTTTTAATACCAGTGAGTTCAAGAATTCTCTTCAGTGGATAAACGGTGAGATAAAGAGCAAATGCCATCTGATAGAGGATCCTTTTGAATTCAGGGGCATCAGGGAATATCAGCCCTACGACAGCATGAAGAGCATAAACTGGAAGGCTACCGCCAGAACCGGTGAACTCAGGGTAAACATGAGGGATTTTACTTCCCAGAAGGTGGTACGTATTTTCCTGAACCTGGAGGATTCCGGAGTTATAAAAAGAACCGAGGCAGCAGAAGCAGCCATAAAGGTGGCAGCAGGGCTTGTTAAAAACTTTACCGAAGAAGATATGGAGTTTGCACTCTACAGCAACGGTATAGATGTGCTCAGCAAACAGCCAATCAGGATAAAAAGAAGCCGCGGCAAGAACCACGAGCAACAGATATACAGAGCGCTTGCCAGGATAGATCTGAAAGAAGAATGTGCGGATATGGCTGAACTGTTTAAGGATACTGTATCAGCAGGTGACGGTACGATGTGCGACTATCACATATCCGTCAACTCATATCCTGAATATCAGAAACTCCTTGAAAGCTATGACAACCAGCATCTGGATTTCCTGTGGCTGTATGTGACATCGGGAGCCGAGCTTTTGGGTATCTCTTCACGCATCGGAAACAGATGCAGGCCTATCAGGAGCTGGCACACGGCCACAGAGATTGATCTGGATAAAACAGAATCTTTATAACAAACAAAAGACCGACATGTACGGTCGGGAAAACATATGAAGCAGAAGAACAAGGAAAAATCTCTCATAATTATCAGAGAAC
>JAEEKN010000008.1 GCA_016282435.1 Lachnospiraceae bacterium
CGGTTATAAGCCCGCCTAACAGGTCGTATCCGTTAAAGCTCGGCATTGGGTCTGCAAAAGCCTGTCCGAATTTCCCGAGACTGTTTACCAAACGCACAGCAAAGTTCTTGTCCGTGGTTATCCTGAATGCATATGTAAATTTGTTCCCAAAATACCCGAAGATGATATAAGGGAAGGCTTTCTTCAGGATTCCCGAAAGCTTAATCCTCCTAAGTTTTTTGAGAAGCTTTTCCCCAAGAGAAACCTTCTTTTCCTTTGTTGGTTTTCTTCTGACATTTTTCTTTACGTTCTTTTTCTTTATAGAATGCAGCTTTGTATTTTTTGTCATAAGCTCCGCTCCTTGCTGCGGTTCCTATCCTTAGCCCTCCTCTTGTCAAGTTCCTTGCTCTTTTCCTTGTTTCTCTGGATTTTTTCCTTCATGGGTTCCTTTTTATCCCGTTTCAGTATAATATCGCTATATTCTTTAATAGCAAGCTTCATGGCATCACTATCCCTTTTTTTATAAAACAGATAATATCTCGGAGGATCCTCATTTTTGTCTTTCTTTATGGCATAATCTATGTGATACTTCCTTGCTACCCTGTCAAATGTCCTTAAGCCACTTTTTTCAAGCTCCATCCTGTCAGCCCCCGCATCCATGTCCATCAGCTGTTCGAACTTGATCTTTCCATGTTTCGGCTGGCTGCTTCTTTCAGCTGCATGCTGGTTCAGCCTCTGATGCTCCGCAGCTATAAAGCCTGCCATCGCCCTGGCTACAACGCCTGCGGTCATTTTCCCCGTACTGAATGATACTGAAACCACCCGTTGGTTAACTTCTTCTTCCATAAGATGCTCCTTTCGTGCATATAAAAAAGCAGGGATAAGATATCTTAAGCCTGCTCTATGTCCAATTAACGTTATTTTTGATTATTCCTCTATTTCATCCTGTCTGCCAAGAATACAGTATTCCGGGAATTTGAGCTTTATAGCTTCCCAAAAGTATGGCGCATAAATATTCCTGAAAAATATGTTCGGCGTGTATTTGGAAAACTCCCGTACTTTTTCCATCGGATCTCCTCCATCACCGAACTTGACCGGTACGAGTTCCATGTACAGATTGTATGCCATACGGAATATACAGGATGTATTATAATCCGCCCACTTTTTATCCTTAAAACCGGTCTCTATTCTTTTCTCTTTAAAATTATATATCAGCTTTATGTTATCCCTGGTTTCCTTTGACAATCCTATCGTATACATCAGGGCCTGGGTCGATTTATCGATATCTCCTGCCATTGCCAGTCCCCAGTAGAAAAAGATTTCATGCTGAGCATCCTTGAACAGCAGCCTGTCTTCAATCGTTTCCGTGGATGTGTTATTCTTTGATCTGTTTTTCTTCGACATATCTTTCTCCTATATCCTGTGTGTGATGATTTTAAAAGCATCTGCAAAAACATAAACTATTCTCGTGACAAGCATTACTCCTCCGATAAGTCCCCCTATTATGATATTCAATGCAAATGCCCCTACTGTCCCTGATATGTCATATCCTTTTGGCATGAGCTTAAAGAACATAAAACGGAGCCCGAACGGGATACCGGCTATGATCCAGAACATGATGTAATTGAACCCTTCGGGTCTGGTGGCTATCGGTATGCATACCGCAAGCCACAATGCTATGAAAGCCGAAGGAAGTATTATTTTTGTTATCAGGTTTCTCATCTGCCATCCTCCTTAAAGGAACCCTTATACTTTCCGAGTTTCCAGTCCAAGTACTCATCATAATCGATAAGCCCTTTCACATACCGTGTCTTCATCTCACGCCATTCAGGATATTTTCTGAGCAAGGTTTTATGGGTTTCATTTTTCACGCACAGTTCATTGTCTTTTCTGAATGCCATCCCAGGACAGAGTTCTTCAATCCAGAGAAGCATGTAGTAAAGCTGTTCCGGATCTTTGAAAGTCCAGCGCTCAAGCATCTTTATGTTTACATCAAGGACTTCTGCAATTTTCTTAAGCCTGTCCGGCTTTACGGCTCTGTCTTTTCTTTCCATGCGGCATATCATATTGCGGACACGGTTTGATTTGATCCCTATCTTTTCACCTAAAGTCTGCTGGCTCATCCTACGGACCTGTCTTATGAATGCTATCCTGTCCCCCTGTGAAAGGCTCTTTAGTACCGGGTTTGAATAATATACCATATCAGATTGCTCCTCCGTATTCTCTTAAAAGATTTTTCCTTACCTCCCTTGTGCGGGATGATCCTTCCCCGTATTCGTCATACTGCATATCCTGCTGGTAGTAGTAGTTTATCGTCTCAGGTGCATTGTAAAGCGATGTCAGAAGGTATGCCTTTATGTTGTTTATCTTTGTCGATGTGGCTTTCATCCGCTCCATCACATACAGGACATGATTTTCCTCTATCTTCAGGAACCTTGACTTTACGACCTCGTATGGCAGATCCTGACCTTCGATCCTTACAGTCGGTCTTTTTATGCACACAATCTCACAGATGATGCCGTAGATTTCGGAATACAGTTCCTTCTCTCCGTAATCATCGTATTTCATGTGATGGTCATATTCTATGTTCTGACGGATAATACGCCTGTATGCTTCGCTTTCATCCGTCTGTCTGTCAGTCAGTCCGTCGATAAGGGTCAGTTTTTCCTTCAGGCTCGTCCTGGGTCTGACTGACTGATTGACTGAATATACATTTCTGTTTGTAGTCTCTGTTGTATTCTTTGTAGTATTCTCTGTAGTATTCTCTGTAGTATTCTCTGTAGTATTATATGTATATGTCCCACGAAATTCTGTAGGAGGTGTTACATTATTTTGTAGGGGGTGGTACATTTTATTGTAGGAGGTGGTACAAAATTTTGTAGGACCCCCTACATTATTTTGTAGGATATCCTGCATTTCTTCGTAAGGGGTGGTACATTCTTTTATAAGACCCCTTCCGGAATACGATAATTCAATGAATTCCGATGAATCTTCATCAGGATTTTCTATCACGTCTTCTTCGGAAATATCTATAACATTTCCAGTCTCATTTGTTTTATCAAGCTCTCTTTCAGGATTAAGTGACGGTGTATTTTTATCCTCGGGTATCTCAAAGGTTATCCTCTCGAGTTCTGAAGGTTTAAGTTCTATATACATGATGTTTGGGATCTTGTTCTTGTTTTCTGAGATATAATCCCTGAAAATCTTTTTTATGATGCCCATATCCTCCAAACAGTCAAGAGCTGCCTTTATGCTTCTTTTGGACTCGCCGAAAAAATCTGCATACTCCTGATATGATTTTTGAAGTAGGTCATCCTTAAATTTTTTCTTCCAGCCTACAGTATTCCCGCTTGCTTCATCACGGACTTCAACAGGACGGTACCAGTATACAATGTCTGAAAGCAGGGAGATGGCAAGAAGGTAGGGCTTGCCGTTTTCACGGGTAATCTGCTTATACCAGGTATTCGGTATCACATTGCCTTTGATGCTTATCTTGCCGACTGCATCAACTGCTGTATTTCCTGAGCTGAAATAACACCTGCTCATAGGCTCCCTCCTTTCTTTTTCCATTCATCTAACAGGCCGCAGATAATGCTTTCTATCTCATCATCACTCGTATCCGGATTAAAATACCTATATATAATTTCCTGCTTTAACGTGATCTTTCTTTCCTTTGATGTAGCCACAACCAGAATCGCATGGACTGATTCCTTTGTAAAAGCATTATCCTGGCTGAGCTTTTTCAACTGCTGCGCCTGATTAAGCGAAGGAACAACATTGTTTTCTTCCATCTCTTCCAGAAGGATTTTCTGTTCCTGATGTTTTAGGTAAGACAACTCTACTGCCGGATTAAACTTGATCTTCTTCTCATCGACCATGTCTAAAAGCCCGGTATCAAGCTGTGTCAGGCGTATATAACGCTGTATGGTGCTTGCACTTTCCGAGTAGTTTTTTGCCAGTTCTTCATCGGCCCGGAAATTCGTGTCAACTTGACACGAATTTTCTTTTGAAGGACGACCGGCTTTTCTTTTTAGCACTTCAAGCTCCATTTTAAAGGAGAAAGCCTTCTCACTGGGCAGTACTTCTTCCCTCTGAAGGTTTGCCCTGATCATCTCAAGAACCGCCTGGTCATCATCCATCTTCTTTATGATAACAGGCATTGTCAGGATCCCGGCAAGCTC
>JAEEKN010000417.1 GCA_016282435.1 Lachnospiraceae bacterium
AAAACTCCTGCTGCACCTGTCAACACCATAAAGATGAGTTTCCATGCCGGATACTGCCCGTCAAAATAAGCTTGTCTTATAAACAATCCGGTATCATTATCGCATGGAGTAATCAGACTTAATGTCAGATCTCCGGCCATCATAAATGCTGAACCTATAATCCCAAGTATCAGATTCTTCTTGTTTACATTTAAATCCATCATGTTAATTAACCTTAATATCTTTCTTATTTTTCCCAGAAACCCACTTAATCCCAATACAAATAGCTATTTTAATAAACAACAGCACAATTCGCTATACCAATAACACATCGCTTAGTTGATGACTTTTGCAAAAAGTGAGATTCTCTATTATCCTACTCGAATAAAACTACCTTGACTTATATCTCCCCTTATATCCTTTATAGGCAAGGTCAACTTCCCTTAGCAGTCTCTCGGGTTCCAGAAGAAGCGATCCATGTCCTCGGTTTAAGAATACTTTATGTGCAAAATGATACTTTTTGCGGTCAACTTTTTTTAAGACATGCTTAAACCCCGGTTCCTTTTCTCCATGCCAGATATAAGAATCCGATCTGTTAAATGCTTCATACTTATAACGATACGGCATCATAGAATACTCGAGATTATATAGTGTCTTTTTTGACGCTTCTTTATATATCATCGAATCAATGTCCTCTCCAAGAATCTTATTGAAAAGTGACATATGTTTAAAAGCAAATAATTCAATATCTGCCAGAGCAGTAGCAACTATTCTCTTAGGAAGGTCATGCCTGAAGGACGGATATTCCAGTATTGTAAATCCATCAGCTATAGCTGTGTGCACGGATATTCTCTCATCAAGCAGTATTTCTGTCATGATCATACCACCTAAAGATTCTCCGAGTATGATGTCAATCTTACCGTCAAACCTGTCCACCAGCCACTCTGTTATCTTATGTGCTTCATCTATTACACTTATCGCATCTATCTCAGGTTCGTCAGTATTGAAACCATCCTCAGCAACAGCTATAACATGATATTTCTTTGCAGCCACTTCTATAAATGGTTGAAAGCTTAGCTGCCATGTAGTATCCACTCCATGAAGCAGCAGTAATGTAGTAGGATTTTCTTTTCCAAATTCAAAGTATTTCATGCTGTTTCTCACTCCAATTCTTCTATTTATTCAATAGTCGCTTCAATTTAATAAATATCAGAAATCTAAGACTCAGTCAGTTACTGTCCTCATAAATAATCATTCTAAAATTATATGCATAACTCGAAAGTAATTAGTCAATTCTAACATATGATAATATCATATAACTAAATGATTTTTAAAAAACAAAGACAAGTTAAATGATTTTGATATAGAAATGTTTGAAAACAACTATAAACACAGCTTATATGAATATGATATTGATTTATCAGAATATGAGTGGAATTAAACGGAATAATATATTGTGTCGTCCCTATTGTTAAGACCACCTTGGGGTCAGGGACAAAGGTGGTCCCATCTCACTCAAAGTGTTTTGAGTCGTAATCGCGCAGCAAGTGCGCAATTCGGCCGTGAATGATAACGATAATTGTATCATTTAACCTGTATTTTGTATATTTCAAGGAATTTGAATTGTTCCCTCCTCTTGCCCTGTGCTAATATACTCAATAACAGAAATGATTTCCGTTATTGAGTATATCTCTTCATACACGGAGGATTAGTAATGCATCGTTACAAATTGACAAAAACCTGGATCCTTCTCGGTGCGACAGGAAGCATCCTTATGTCCGGCTGTGGAGAAACTAATGCAGAGCCCATAGCCGATACAGTAAATGCAGATCCGGAATCTACGGAAGCAATGATATCTGTGAATAAAACTACCGGTGCAGAAGCTGATCCGCCAAAAGCAACCGATGTGATCTTTGCCGATGTGGAATTGGAATACTATGTTCCCTTTACCGATCCGGAACACAGTTTTTGTCTTCTGAACGAAGGAGCAAAGCTCCCTGTTCAAATGCAGACCGGAAATACCTGCTGGGCAAACTCCGCCGTCACATCGTTAGAGAGCAGCCGTTATCTTCAGACCGGTGAATCGATCACCCTCAATCCCATGGATATTGTCAACAACATATACTTTGTAATGAAAGAAGACGAGGACCGGGACGAAGCTCTCTATGTCACTCAGGGCGAACCGTCTTCATACGGTGGCGGAGATGAGTTAATACTCGCAACGATGAGCACAAAGCCCATTGACGGCTATCTGCTTTCGGATATATATGCCAATTATATGGGTGATGTTGAATCAAACAAGAAAATGATCCGGGAACTGGGCGCTATAAGTACAAGTACACACCACAATCAGGGTTTCTTCCCAATCCCGTTTCATGGATATAAAACACAGAATTATAAAGGCGATAAACCCGATCACGTCGTGACTTTGGTTGGCTGGGATGATGATTTTCCGGCGGAAGCCTTTTCGCCTGCGGCCGGGCAGAACGGTGCCTGGCTAGCACAAAACTCTCTGTCTACCAATTGGGGAAACAACGGATACTACTGGATATCCTATGATTCCAATCTGTCCGGAGTCGTCTACATTCCGACAGATCAATACCGGTATGCACAGAACTACGGCACCTATCCCGTTGAAGTGCTCAATACTGAAGCCTCCGAAGCCGTCTATGCTGCGGTCTACGAGATCAACGGTTCACTCGGTGCCATAGGAATCCTGAGCGGGGTTGATGAAACCGATCTGTCCTATACTATTGAAATCTTAGACGGGGAATTTGGTGAAGTTCTGCTGACTTTTTCCGGAAGTGAAGAAATGACCGGCTATCACATCGCCGAACTCCCGAAAGCGCTTGAAGTCGGAACCTGCACGGTTGTCGTTCATAAACAGAGAAATATTCCTGTTGAAGGCGAAAGCACGGAAGAAGCAGCGGTAACCTCTATCCATCCCGGCAGAGTAGAATACGTAGCAAAATCCGAACCCGGACGCTGCTTTGTTCTGATAGGTGATAAGTGGGTGGATACCTCTTCCGAAGAGATCCGGGATACGCTGGAACTGGACTATATCCCCGGAGATCTGTTCCTGCCGGTACTGTATAACTGAAGGTATATGCAAAAACTATGCACCTTGGGGTCATGTACTGTAAACAAAATCAAATTTATCCATTTATCCTGAAATTCTCACATATATGCACCAATATCAAAGAGACAATAATTAGCACTATAG
>JAEEKN010000418.1 GCA_016282435.1 Lachnospiraceae bacterium
CTACTGTTGCGATAACAGGGATATATCCCATATTGAGGACATCAAGGATGGGATCTTCGTTGATGTGAGTGATTTTTCCAACAAATCCAAGCTTTTCATCAAGCTTTTCTGCTCTGATCATCTGAGAATCAAGACCGCAGAGGCCAAGTGCCTTTGCACCGAACTTATTTATCAGATTTACGAGATTCTTGTTGATCTTTCCAGCCAGCACCATCATAGCTATCTCAGCAGTTTCAGCATCGGTAACTCTCAGACCATTAACAAACTCTGTCTTTTTGCCAAATGCGTTAAGTGCTTCAGTGATCTCAGGCCCACCGCCATGAACAAGCACAACCTTCATCCCGATCAGATTAAGGAGCACGATATCACCCATAACCGCATTCTTCAGATCCTCGTTGATCATAGCGTTTCCTCCGTACTTTACAACAACGATCTTGTTGTTATATTTCTGGATATAAGGAAGTGCGTGTACCAGCACTTCAGCTCTCTGACTGTTTGTTAAAATGTTCGCATCTGCCATTTTTTCTTCCTCACCTAATTCTTTGATTATTGTTTGTCATAAGAATTTCAAAAATCTTATTCATTTTATTGTTTTTTCTCTAATAAAAATGATTATCACATCAGCTTCTGTAATCCGCATTGATCTTTACATAATCGTATGTCAGATCGCAGCCCCATGCTGTAGCCTCGGCTTCGCCTTCATGCATATCGACAAATACGGTAACTTCTGATGCCTGCATGATACGTTTTGCCTGCTCTTCGTCAAACGTAAGCGGAACACCGTGGTCAAATACCTGAAGTCTTCCTGCATCACTTTCAAAGAAAAGTTCAACATCATTCTGATCAAACTGTGCACCGGAATATCCCATAGCGCACAGGAATCTTCCGAAGTTTGCATCGCATCCGTAGATAGCTGCCTTAGAAAGATTAGAACCTACGATAGCTCTTGAAAGAGTTTTTGCATCTTCTTTTGTCTTTGCATTTATTACTTTTGCTTCAAAAAGCTTTGTAGCACCTTCTCCGTCACCTGCCATTGTTCTCGCAAGGAATCTGCATACATAGAACAAAGCGTCGTAAAACTCTTTGTATGCTTCATTCTTCTCAGTAATCTTTGCATTAGCGGCCAAGCCGTTCGCCATGATCAGAAGTGTATCGTTTGTGGAAGTATCTCCATCAACTGTTATCATATTGAAAGTATCTTTTACAACTTCGCTGAGTGCTTCCTGAAGAAGCTTCTTTTCGATATTTAAGTCCGTAGTAAGAAATGCCAGCATGGTGCACATGTTTGGATGGATCATGCCCGAACCCTTGCTCATACCGCCAAGTGTAACAGTCTTTCCGTCTATATCAAAAGTAACAGCTATTTCTTTATTTATGGTATCGGTAGTCATGATAGCCTTTGATGCGGCTGTACCTGCTTCTACACTGTCCGACAGGGTTTTGCTCATTTCCGAAACGCCGTTAACCAGTTTTTCTACAGGAAGCTGCATACCTATAACACCTGTCGATGCTACTGCTACTGTCTCAAAATCAACACCGAGCTCAGCCTCTACAGCTTTTGCGGTACTTTCACAGGCATCCCAGCCTTCCTGGCCTGTGCATGCGTTTGCTATACCCGAATTACATACTACAGCCTGCATGGGCTTTCCCGAATACACTATCTTCTGATCCCACTGTACGCATGCTGCCTTTACCACATTTGAGGTAAATGTTCCGGCACTTACACAGGGAACTTCAGAATATACCATAGCCATATCGGTTCTGTTCTTATACTTTATCTCTGCTGCGCAACATGCAGCCTTAAATCCTTTTGCTGCGGTAACTCCGCCTTTTGTATTCTGCATATGAACCCTTCTTTCTCTAAGATATACTCATTAACGAATTTCTTTTCCTCAATAAGTATATTTTTCATAAACAAATCGTGTTTACGGTAATAATACTCGCAAATGCACAATCTTTATTATATCACATATCCCGGTTTTTAGTCAAATATTTATAACATTTTAATCAACTTTTTTACTATTATTCAATGACAAGTCCGGTAGCCTCATCTATACCAAGTACTATATTCATATTCTGGATAGCTGCACCCGATGCACCCTTACCCAGGTTATCGAAGCTGCTGGCTACTACTATTCTGTCATCATTGCCTGTTACATAGATTACCAGGTCATCTCTGCCTGACATCTCATCTGAGAAAATGACATTACCCTTATCCGCATCAGCACCGAAAGGTGCTAACTTTACGAATCTCTCACCTTCATAATATTTTGCCAGGATGTCTCTGAGCTCTGCAGGACTTACCTTCTTACTTAACATATCTGCGAATAAAGGCACCTGCACCATCATACCGCTAAAGTAATCTGTAGTAAGAGGTGAGAACAAAGGAGCCTTGTCAATCCCGGTAATGATCTGCATCTCTTTCAAGTGCTTATGTGTCTGTCCCCATCCATACATTCTGGCAGCACCAAACTTCTTGTCTCTGTCGGCATCCTCGTACTGCGCTATAAGCTTCTTGCCACCGCCCGAGTATCCTGAAACTGCAAAGCACGAAAGCGGATAATCCTTAGGAAGGATACCTTCCTTAACTAACGGATTTACTAAACTGATAAAACCGGTAGCGTAACATCCTGGGTTGCCTATTCTTTTTGATGATGCTATCTTTGCTCTCTGATCTTTATCAAGCTCCGGAAATCCATATGCCCAGCCTTCAACGGTTCTGTGAGCTGTAGAAGTATCGATAATAACGGTATCGGGATTCTCCACAAGCTTAACAGCCTCTATAGCTGCCGCATCGGGCAGGCACAGGAATGTGATATCTGAAGCATTTATAAACTTCTTTCTCTCCGCTTCATCCTTTCTCAATTCTGAATCAATCTTTAATATCTCTATATCTGTTCTATCCTTAAAACGTTCAAAAATCTTAAGTCCTGTGGTTCCTTCTGCTCCATCGATAAAAATCTTCTTCATAACAAGTACCTTGCCTTTCAAAAACAAAAAATGTATATTTTTTCAATAATACTCACTGGATTTTTTTGCCATAAATATTTTATGCCATTATGTAATTATTGAATAATAAACATCATTATACACATATTTATTCATTTGTCAAGTTATTTTATGCATAAATTTACAGAATTTATTTTCCTGTTCCATAAGTACTCAAAAAAACAAACAGTGGGATGAGTTTTAATCTCATTCCACTGTAAAAATGTATTATTACAAATTAACTAATCAATATACTGTTCTCACTTATGGTTTTATTTCAGATTAATGTATAAAGCAGGACGAACAGCGTATTCGAAATCTACCTGATCACCTGCATCGTACACGTTACCGCTGTAGTCCACCAACGCAACGGAGACGGCATAGTCACCGGGAGAACGGAGAAACCACCGGCAAGTTGCTTCTCCGTCAGCTGTAGGGTATTGTTTCGATTCGCTCGCATTATAATATAACCAATATGACCCTGCACCCGGTGTCTTCGCATATGCAGATGCCGCACACCTGCGGGCTATATCATATTCACTATAATCTGAGTTGAAGCCATATTCCGTGTTCTTTATGTCATCAAGCGAAAGCAGGAATACATTATCCTTCGTGTCACTTCCGCCCGGTGTGCCGTAAACTGTATTATCCGC